>NZ_PTFE01000130.1:0-16860 GCF_002936975.1 Bradyrhizobium sp. AC87j1 | reverse complement strand
CTTCAATCCCTTGTAGGTGGTAACGCCGGCGCACAGAATCGGCGCGATGGCCGCGAAATCGACCGTTGCCGGCAGCTTTGCAGCGAAGGCGGCCGAGGCGATGACGTATTCGGCGAAGCCGCCGTTGACGCTGTAACCGGTGTTGTGCTGGTGCTCGCACAGGGTCTCCCAACCGGTCTCGCAATATTCACACGACATGCAGGCATCGTGCAGCCAGGCGACGCCGACGGCATCTCCCACTTTCAGATTCTTCACGCCGGACCCGAGCGCGGCGACGGTGCCGGCGGCCTCGTGGCCGGGAATGAACGGAGGAACCGGCTTCACCGGCCAGTCGCCTGAGGCTGCATGCAGATCGGTGTGACAGACGCCGCAGGCTTTCACCTTGACCAGAATCTCGCCGGGACCGGGCTGCGGCACCGGCACGTCCTCGATCACCAGTGGCTTGCCGAATTGCTTGACGATTGCGGCTTTCATGGTCGGCATCGGTCTGCTCCTGTGCACTTTGGAGCATAATAACGACGCCGCGCGGCGCTCCTTTGATGGGCGTCAAACAGCGCAAAGTTTGCGCAGGGCCCGCCCCATCATGACACCACGATGACGCCGCGCCGATGCCGGCGTGTCAGCTATGGAACTTCAGCCCGTCGACGATCTTGTCGATCACCTTGCGCTCGGCGCGCATGGCGATGCCGACGAGATTGAGATCGTTGCGCGCCACGGCCCTCACTGCCTCGCGATTGGCGGCATCGTGCGTGGTGCCGAACATGTCCTCGGTATAGACCGCCGGCTTGACGTTGCGCGCGAGCGCACGGTCCAGTGCGCGCGACAACGCCGGACCGTCGGCGCCGTAGATCAGGATCGGCTGTCCGATCAGTGCGTGATAGTTCGTGCCTGAGGCGTCTTCATAGGCATCGCCAATGCATTCCGGAAAAGCCGCGGCAATGCCGCTGGTGAGGAAGGACGCAACGTTGAGCTTCTGCCAAGCCTGAAGATCGGTGCGGATCACAACCGCGATCTTGGTGTCGAACTGCATCTGTTCCTTCCACTGTCATTCCTGAGTTCCGGGGTGATGCTATGCATCGCCCCGGAATGACAGCAAGAGGAATCAACCGTTGCCGTCGCAGGCCCAGGCGCGGATCACGCATTCCTTGCCACCGTATTTGTAGCATTCGCGCGTGGCGGCGTTGAGCGAGGCCGAGATCTTCGGCTTGACGGCATAACCATACGCACCGCAGGGGTTGGCGAGATCGACCGACATCGCGGCGCAGGCGCGCTTCATCGTCACGGTCGTGCAATCGCCCTTGCACTGCTTCTGCGCAGCGGCACGCGCCTCGTGCTCGTGGCCGTAATCAAAAGCCTGGCCATAAGCGCCGCATTTGCCGACTGCAATCGCGCCGGCGGCATGGGCTTCGGTGATGTAGCGGGCGCCCGTGAGGGCAACAGACAAGACAAAGCAAAACATCGCGCAACGGCGCGCGACGACGTTCGAAGCCATGGAAAATCCCCTCCCCCCAAGGCAGGTGGAGGCGACTCTAAGCGGCGGTCGTTTCCAGATGGTGAACGGGTGGTTGAAATCGAACCGAATAGGAGGTGCCGTAGGGTGGGCAAAGCGAAGCGTGCCCACGATTTGTAGATTGCGGGGGAGACATCGTGGGCACGGCGCTATGCGCCTTTGCCCACCCTACGGCACCTTTATCCCCGCCTTGCCGCTTCCAAGGCCTGCGGCGTGTCGATATCGAGGAAGGCACTCTCGCCATCGACCGGTACTTCGGCAACCGCCTCGGTGTGCTTGGCGATCAGATGCCGCGCGCCGACGTCGCCGTCGAGCGTCATCAACTCCCTGAAGAAGCGGCGCGACCACAGCACGGGATTGCCGCGGCGGCCCTCGCTCACGGGCACGACGATGAGATTGCCTCGGTCGGGCGCAAAGCCGTCGATGAGACGGTCGATCAGGCCGGCATCGATCAGCGGCATGTCGCCCAGGCACACCACGGCGCCGTCGCAAGCTTCAGGGACGGCAGCGATGCCGGCCTTGACCGAGCTGGCGATCCCGCCGGCGAAATCCGGATTCTTGACGAACCGCACCTTCAGGCCCTGCAGCGCCTGCTCCACCAGCTCGGTCTGGTGGCCGGTGACCACGATCACCTCGGATGCCCTGGAGGCCAGCGCCTGCTCGGTCGCGATCCGCACCAGCTTCTTGCCGTCGAGTTCGGCGAGCAGCTTGTTCGGCCCGCCCATCCGGGTCGAACGGCCCGCAGCGAGCACGATGGCGGCGACCTGGCTGTTGCCCTCGGTCTCGGGCTGTGCGCGCGGCTGCGGCCGCGTCACGATCTCCATCAGGAGGCCGCCAACGCCCATGCCCATCAGCTCGGAGCGCGTCACCTTGATGCCGGCGAGGAGCCGCATCAAGACCCAGTCAAAACCGTTCTCGACCGGCGAGCGCGCACAGCCCGGTGCGCCCAGCACCGGAACGTCGCCGGCCCGCGCGATCAGCAAGAGATTGCCGGGGTCGACCGGCATGCCGAAATGCTCGATCTCGCCGCCGATCCCCGTGACTGCCGCCGGAATCACGTCGCGGCGATCGGCGATCGCGGAGGCCCCGAACACGATGACGAGCTCGGCCCCCAAGCCGAGCAATTCCTTGATCGCCGCCGACAGCGCGGCTTCGTCGTGCTGGACCCGCCGCTCGGCGATGATGCTGGCACCGGCGGGTGCGAGCCGCTCGGCCGTGACGCGCAGCGTCTTGTCGATCACCTTGGATGAGAGGCCCGGCAGCAGCGTCGAGACCACGCCGACGCGCTGGATCACGTAAGGCGCGATCTTCAGCACGTCCTTGCCTGCGGCCTTCACCGCGGCATCGCGCAAACTGCCTTCGACGCCGAACGGGATGATCTTGACGGTGCCGACCATCTCGCCCTCGACCACCGGCTTGTAAGCGGTGAGCGTCGCAAAGGTGATGGCCTCGTCGATGTTGTTGATGCGGTCGACCGCGGCGCGGTCGATCACCAGCACGCCCGGACGTGCGGCGAACAGATTGGCGCGGCCGGTGAAGGCGCGCTCGACATGAATGCCCTCGCCGCCGACGGCCAGCGCAATACCGGCGGCCGCAACGTCCTCGGAGACGTCGCCCGCCTCCATGCGCACCACGACGATGTCCTTGATGCCGGCGCGCGTGAGCTGCTCGACCTCGGCAGGCCCGATCGTCGTGCCCTTCTTCAGCACCAGCGGTCCCTGGCGCAGGGTGTGGACGGTCACCCCGCCGATTGCATCCTTGGGGCTCGCCGGGCCGAACTTCATGCCGCTTCTTCTTTTTCCTTGGGAGGCAGGCGGAGCACCGCTGTGATCTCCGCCATGATCGACACCGCGATCTCGGACGGGGAGACCGCACCGATCGCAAGTCCAATGGGCGCGTGGATGCGCGCGATGTCGCTTTCCTTGGCGCCCTGCGCCCGCAGCCGGTCGCCGCGCTTGGCGTGCGTCTTCCGCGAGCCGAGCGCGCCGATATAGAAGCAGCCGCGCTCGAAGGCGTGCAGCAGCGCGGGATCGTCGATCTTGGGATCGTGCGTCACCGCAACGAAGGCCGTGTAGGCATCGACATTGAGCGGCGGCAGCGCGGTGTCGGGCCATTCGGCAACCAGCGGAACGTCGGGAAAGCGCTCCGGGCTGGCGAACGCCGTGCGCGGATCCACGACGGTCACGTCGTAGCCGAGCGAGCGCGCCAGCGGCGCCAAGGCCTGGCTGATATGGACTGCGCCGACGATGACGAGTTTTGCAGTCGGTGCGTAGACGTTGAGGAACAGCTTCTTGCCGCCGGCCTCGACATTGGCGCTCTTGCCCATGCGGAGTTGCTTATCGAGTTCGGCGCGCAAGGGATCTTTTGCAAAATCCTTCGCCTTCACCAGGCGCTGCTCGCCGCCCTCGGTGTCGGTCACCAGGATCACCGGCCGGCGCGCGGCGCGCTCGGCATTGAGTTCGTGCAGGATTGCGAGCTTCACAGCTAACCGACTTTCTCGACGAAGACGCGGATGGTGCCGCCGCAGGACAGCCCGACGTTCCAGGCGGTCTCGTCGGCGACGCCGAACTCCAGCATCCTCGGTTTGCCGCTCTGGATCACGTCCATGGCCTCGGTGACCACGGCGCCCTCGACGCAGCCGCCGGAGACCGAGCCCAGGAATGTACCCTCGTCGTTGATGACGAGGCTGGAGCCCGCCGGGCGCGGCGCCGAGCCCCAGGTCTCCACCACGGTGGCGAGCGCGACACCACGGCCGGCCTTCTGCCAGTCCTCCGCCGCCTTCAGAATATCCTCGTCGCGATCGAGCATGGGGTGCCTCTCAAGCTGCGGAGCGGATCAGGCTGCGGTGATGCGGCGGCAGCGGCCGGGAGAGCGTCGTGATCAGCTCCTGGATCGAACTCAAATTATGTACCGGGCGGAATTCGTCAACGTGCGGGAGCATCATTTTGATGCCTTGGGCCTTGGCCTCGAAGCCGCCGAACCGCAGCAGCGGGTTGAGCCAGATCAGCCGCCGGCACGAGCGGTGCAGCCGGTCCATCTCGAAGGCGAGCCTGGAATCCGCCTCCCGCTCCAGCCCGTCGGAGATCAGGAGCACGATGGCGCCCTGGCTCAGCACGCGCCGCGCCCACAATTTGTTGAAGTTGTGCAGCGAGGCCGAGATCCGCGTGCCGCCAGCCCAGTCCTCGACCGAGGCCGAGCAGCTCGCCAGCGCCTCGTCGGGATCGCGTTGGCGCAGCGCGCGGGTGACGTTGGTCAGCCGGGTGCCGAACAGGAACACCGAGACGCGCTTGCGCGCATCGCCGATGGCATGGAGGAAATGCAGGAACAGGCGGGTGTACTCGTTCATCGAGCCCGAGATATCGAGCAGCGCCACGATCGGCGCCGGCTTCTCGATCCGCCCGAGGCGATGGATGTCGATGATGTCGCCGCCGGTGCGCAAGGAGGCGCGCAGCGTGCGGCGGAGGTCAAGGCGAAGCCCGCGCGCATCAGGCCGGTGCCGGCGGGTCAGAAGCTCGGCCTGCGGCAGATGCATCCGCTCGACCGCACGCAGCGCCTCGCTGATCTCGGCGGCGCTCATCTGCGCAAAATCCTTCTTCTGAAGGATCTCCCTGTCGGACACCGACAGGCGCAGATCCTGCTCCTGGTGCTGCGGCGTCTCGGTCATGCGCGGCTGCGACATCGCCTCCTGCACGCGGCGGGAGCCCGCCTGCGGCTTCTTCTTGGCCTCGTCCGGCAGCGGCACCGAATCCAGCATGTGCTTCCACTCTTCCGAGGCGCGGAAGAACAGGTTGAAGGCCTGCTTGAAGATCAGCGCGTGCTCATGACGCTTGACGAAAATCGCCTCCAGCGTGGTGAAGACGTCGGCGCGGTTGCCGATGTCGATCACCTGGAGCGCGCTCATGGCGTCGATGACAGCGCCCGGCCCGACCGGCATGCCCGCAGAGCGCAGCGCGCGGGCGAACCCGACGATGTTGTCGGCGAATTGCTCGGTCTGCTCGGGGGCAAGGTGGTTGATGGCCATGGTCGTTCCCATCTTCCTTCCCGTCATTCCGGGCTCGCGCTACGCGCGCCCCGGAATGACGAGCTAGTTATGACGCACGCGCGTCAATTATCGCTCGTCGCTTCCTTCAGCACCTTCTGCAGGGTGTCGCCCTGCATGCGGGTGATGTCGTCCTGGTACTTGAGCAGCGCGCCCAGCGTGTCGCCGACCACTTGCGGGGTCAGCGAGCGGGCATCTAACTCCGACAGCGCGGTGGCCCAGTCGATGGTCTCGGCGACGCCCGGCGACTTGTAGAAGTCCTGGTTGCGCAAGGCCTGGACGAAGCGCACGACCTGCTGCGACAGCTTTGCGGAGATGCCGGGCACCCGCGTCTTGACGATCGCGAGCTCGCGCTCGGCGGCGGGATAATCGACCCAGTGATAGAGACAGCGCCGCTTCAGCGCGTCGTGGATTTCGCGGGTGCGGTTGGAGGTGATGATGACGATCGGCGGGGCCGGCGCCTTCACCGTGCCGAATTCGGGGATCGTCACCTGGAAGTCACTGAGGATTTCGAGGAGGTATGCCTCGAACGCCTCGTCGGCGCGATCGAGCTCGTCGATCAGCAGCACCGGTGGTCCCGCAACGTCGGGCTCCAGCGCCTGGAGCAGCGGCCGCTTGATCATGTAACGGTCGGCGAAGATGTCGCTCGAGAGCTGGTCGCGATCGGTGTCGCCGGCGGCTTCCGCCATCCGGATCGCGATCATCTGCGCGGCGCTGTTCCACTCGTAGACTGCGGAGGAGACGTCGAGGCCTTCGTAGCACTGCAGGCGGATCAGCTTCCGCCCGAGCGCAGCGGACAGGACCTTGGCGATCTCGGTCTTGCCGACGCCGGCCTCGCCTTCCAGGAACAGCGGCCGGCCCATGCGCAGCGAGAGATACGTCACCGTCGCCAGCGACCGCTCCGCGAGATAGCCGCGCGACGTCAGGAGTTCGAGCATCGCATCGACCGATGCCGGCAAGGCCCCGGAACTATTGGCCGCTGAAGTCATGAAAAAGCCAGTCTCGCTACGCCCTCACCGGGACAAGTTTGGGCCGAGGCGTGAGGTCACCTCACTCCTTGGCGTTGGCGGCGTCGACGGCGCGCCGGGTCAGCACGCCGATGAGGTGCGCGCGGTATTCGGCGCTGCCGTGGATATCGCTGTTGAGGCCCTCGGCCGGCACCTCGATGCCGTCAAGCGCCTTCGCGGCGAAGCGCTTCTTCAGGGCTTCCTCGAACGCAGTGACACGGAACACGCCTTCGGAGCCGGCGCCGGTGACGGCGACCCGCACGTCGGACGGACGCCGTGCCACGAACACGCCAACCAGCGCATAGCGCGAGGCCTGGTTGCGGAACTTGACGTAGGCCGCCTTCTTCGGCAGCGGGAACATCACCTTGGTGATGATCTCGTCGGCTTCCAGCGCGGTCGAGAACAGGCCCTGGAAATACTCTTCGGCCTTGAGGCGCCGCTTGTTGGTGACGATGGTCGCGCCCAGCGCGAGCACGGCGGCCGGATAGTCCGCGGTCGGGTCGTTGTTGGCGAGCGAGCCGCCGATCGTGCCCTTGTGACGTACGGCGGGATCACCGATTCCGCCGGCAAGATTCGCGAGCGCCGGAATCGCCTCGCCGACGATGGCGGAGGTCGCGACCTCGGCGTGCTTGGCGGTGGCGCCGATCACCAGCGAACGGCCCTTCATCTCGATCGTATTGAGCCCCTCGATGTGGGAGAGGTCGACCAGATGCGGAGGGCTGGCGAGGCGCTGCTTCATGACGGGAATCAGCGTGTGACCGCCGGCGATCACCTTGGCGTCTTCGTTCTTCACCAGGAGGTTGGCGGCCTGCCGAACGGTCCCGGGGCGATAATATTTGAATTCGTACATCTGAATGTCCTGATCGCGGGATGCGCGTTACGCGAGGTCGGATTTCGCCATCGCCTTGGCGCCGGCGGAGATCGAGGCGACGATGTTCTGGTAGCCGGTGCAGCGGCAGAGATTGCCTTCTAATTCTTCCCGGATCGTATGGTCGTCGAGCTCGTTGCCCTTGCGGTGCACGATGTCGATCGCGGTCATGATCATGCCCGGCGTGCAGAAGCCGCATTGCAGGCCATGGTGCTCGCGAAAGGCCTCCTGCATCGGATGCAGCGGGGCGCCGTCTGCGGCCAGCCCCTCGATCGTCTTGACCTCGTGGCCGTCGGCCATCACCGCAAGCGTGGTGCAGGATTTCACGGCCTTGCCGTCGACATGCACGACACAAGCGCCGCACTGCGAGGTGTCGCAGCCGACATGGGTGCCGGTCAGGCGCAGATTCTCGCGCAAAAACTGCACCAGGAGGGTGCGGGGATCGACGTTGGCGGTGACTGGATTGCCGTTCACGATGAGGGAGATTTTTGCCATAAGCACTCTCTATCAGCGCCCCGACGGGTCCCGTCGAAGCGGTTCTTATAATTATTCCAACCCATCATATGGGCCATTATGCCCCGGGGCAATATCGCCCGGGACGCAAGGTGCCATGCCGAAGGCGATGACCTTCAGCCCTGTACCGCCTTGGCGAAGTTCGCGAAAAATTCGTCGGCGAGTTTCTTGGCGGCGCCGTTGATAAGGCGCTGGCCGAGCTGCGCCAACTTGCCGCCGATCTGCGCCTCGACATCGTAGGACAGCAGCGTGCCGCCGTCCTTCTCCGCCAGCTTGACCACCGCGCCACCCTTGGCGAAGCCGGCGACCCCGCCCTCGCCCTCGCCCGAGATCTTGTAGCCGTTCGGCGGGTCGAGATCGGAGAGCGTGACCTTGCCCTTGAAGCGTGCCGACACCGGGCCGACCTTCATTTTCGCCGTGGCGCGAAAGCCGCCGTCGTCGGTCCTCTCGAGCTCCTCGCAGCCGGGGATGCAGGCCTTCAGCACCTCGGGATCATTGAGCTTGGCCCACACGGCCTCGCGCGGCGCCGCAAGCTGGACTTCGCCGTTCATCGTCATGGCCATGAGGGTGCCTCCCGGATCGCGTAACTTATAGTGCTGATCAAGTAACGCAGGGACGCGGCAAAGGAAAGGGCGGCGCCCGGTCAAGTGCAATGCATATTCGCAACTGCAAAAAGACGTGTGCGGGCGGTTGGGGATTGGCACAGCCGGGCCATGATGATTAGGTCGCGCGCAATATGAGCACATCCCTCTCCCCCCTGCTCGCACCGATGCTGTCGAGCGCCGCCATGCGCGCGGTCTGCGATGACCGCTCGACCCTGCAGAACATGCTCGATTTCGAGGCAGCCCTGGCACGCGCGGAGGCCGCCACGGATGTGATTCCAGCCTCTGCGGTGGGCTCGATCGAGGCCGCATGCAAGGCCGATTCCTTTGACGTGGCGGCGCTGGCCGAGGCCGCAACGCGATCGGGTAATCTGGCGATTCCCCTGGTCAAGATGCTGACAGCCAATGTCGGCAGGGCCGACACCGAGGCCGCGCGCTACGTGCATTGGGGCGCCACCAGCCAGGATGTCATCGACACCGCGACCATGCTCACGCTTCGCGCCGGCCTCGATGCGCTGGACGCCGACCTCAGCCGCGCCATCAAGGGTTTTGCCGCGCTGGCACGGACCCATCGCAACACTGCGATGGTGGCTCGGACCTGGCTGCAGCACGCGCTGCCGATGCCGTTGGGCCTGAAAGCCGCCGAATATGCCGCAGGCCTCGCCCGCGCCCGCTGCCGCCTGCGGCGGCTCTCCCGCGAGGGCCTCGCGCTGCAATTCGGCGGTGCGGCCGGCACGCTCGCGGCCCTCGGCGACAAGGGGCTTGCCGTGGCGGAACGTCTCGCGCAGGAGCTGAACCTGCCGCTGCCGGAAGCGCCCTGGCACACCCACCGCGACCGCATCGCGGAGGCCGCTTCGGCTTTCGCTATTCTGGCTGGAACCTGCGGCAAGATCGCGCGCGACGTTTCGCTGATGATGCAGACCGACGTCGCGGAGGCCTTCGAGCCCGCCGGCGAAGGCCGCGGCGGCTCCTCGACGATGCCGCACAAGCGCAACCCCGTCGCCGCCGCAAGCGCGCTGGGCGCCGCCACCATGGCCCCGCAGCTCGCCGCGACGATATTTGCCGCGCAGGTGCAGGACCACGAGCGCAGCGCAGGCCCCTGGCACGCGGAATGGCCGACCTTGCCGCAATTGATGCTGGTCGCCTCAGGCGCGCTGGCCGCCATCGTCGACATCGCCGAGGGCCTCGACGTCGACGCTGCGCGCATGCGCAGCAATCTCGATGCGACGCACGGACTGATCATGGCGGAAGCCGTCACCTTTGCGCTGGCCGACAAGATCGGCAAGAGCGATGCGCATCATCTCATCGAGGCCGCCAGCAAGCGCGCGGTCGCCGAGAAGAAGCATCTGCGCGAGGTGCTGTCGGCTGATTCGCAGATCACTGCGCATCTTTCGCCGGAAAAAATTGCGGCATTGTTCGAGCCGATGGCCTATCAAGGGGCTTCCCAAGCCTTGATCGACCGGCTGCTCGACAGCCTCGACCGCGAATAAGAACCGCAGAATACGACGGAGACGCCGCATGCCCATGATCGATGCCGACGGTTGCCTGCTCAACGTCTCCGTCGAGGGCCGCGACGGCGGGCCGACGCTGATGCTCTCCAACTCGCTCGGCTGCACGCTGCAGATGTGGGAGCCTCAGATGAAGGCGCTGACGCAGGTGTTCCGCGTCATCCGCTACGACCGCCGCGGCCACGGCAAGTCCAACGTTCCGCCCGGCCCCTACACCATGGAGCGGTTCGGCCGCGACGTGCTCGCGATCCTCGACGACCTCAACATCGAGAAGGTGCATTGGTGCGGCCTTTCGATGGGCGGCATGGTCGGGCAATGGCTCGGCGCCAACGCGCCGGAGCGCTTCGGCAAGCTCATCCTCGCCAATACCTCCTGCTACTATGCCGAGCCGACCAAATGGCTGGAACGCATCGACGCCGTGAAGAAGGGCGGCATCGCCGCGGTCGCCGATGCCGTGATCGCGGGATGGCTGACGCAGGACTTCCGCGAGCGCGAGCCTGAGATCACCGCGAGGATGAAGTCGATGCTGCTCGCCTCCCCCGTCGAAGGCTACCTCGCCTGCTGCGAGGCGCTGTCGACGCTCGACCAGCGCGCGCTGCTGCCTGACATCAAGAGCCAGACATTGGTGATCGCCGGCCGCCACGACATGGCGACGCCGATCTCGGCGGGCGAGTTGATCCGCTCGAATATTCCGGGCGCAAGCATGACCATCATCGACGCCGCGCATATTTCCAACGTCGAGCAGCCGCATGCCTTCACCGACGCGGTGGTGGGATTTTTGACGCAGCGTTGATCGCCCCCATCGTCATTCCGGGGCGATGCGGAGCATCGAACTATGGTGCGCAATCGCGCACCTGAGAATCCCGATCGGCATTCACAACCTCGAGATTCCGGGTTCGCCTCTTCGAGGCGCCCCGGAATGACTCACCGGAGAAACACCATGGACGACCAGAAGCGCCGCGATGCCGGCATGAACGTGCGACGGAAGGTGCTGGGCAATGCCTGGGTCGACAAGTCGATCGCGAACCGCAATTCGTTCAACACCGACTTCCAGGACATGATCACCCGCTACGCCTGGGGCGAGATCTGGACGCGTCCGCATTTCGACGAGCGCACGCGGCGTGTGCTGGTGATCGGCACCATGGTCGCGCTCGGGCAATGGGACGAGTTTCGCCTGCATGTGCGTGCGGCGCTCGCGGAGGGAGGCTTCACTCCCGACGACATCAAGGAAATCCTGCTGCAGCAGGCGATCTATTGCGGCGTGCCGGCGGCGAACCACGCCGTCAAGGAAGCCTCAGCGATTGTGCAGGAGCTCGGCCTGCTCAAGACCTAGCGACGCAGGGATCTCGACAGGGGTCTCGACGATCTGCGGAGCAGCCTCGGGCCGCTCGATCAGGATCACGATGGCAGCACCGAGCAGCAGCAGCAGCTCGGTGGCGTGCAGCCGGAGCGCGGCCATCTCGCCGACCTTCGAAGCCATCACCATGCTGGCAAACGAGATCAGGCTGCCGATCGCCAGCGCAATCCCGAGCGCCTCATCGCTGCCGCCGGACTTGCGGGTTCGGGGGACGCAGAGCAGAGCGAGATAGATCGCAAAGAACGCGACCACGGTGAGACGGCCCAGCGCAAGCAGCCAGGCCGCGCGCACCGTGCTCATCCCTGCCATCTGGAGATGGTCGCTGAGGAACAGCGCGACGGCGACGCTCGGCCGCTCGTAGAGGCCATGCACCGGTGCGACGATGATGTTGAAGGCGACGATGGTCCAGGCCGGAATGAAATAGGCCGCCAGCAGCGCGCCGTTGACCGAGCCGATCCGCCAATTCCTGAACATGCCGCTTCCCGCTTCGTCGACCACGCGCCTTCCGCTGGGAAGGCTTTGCCGGGAGCTAACTCGCATCAGACTGTGGCGGCAATTTAAACCCTTTGTTTACCTTAACTGCCCTGCCCCCGTCATTCCGGGGCAATGCGCAGCATTGAGCTATGGTGCGCAATTGCGCACCTGAGAATCTCGAGATTCCGGGCCTGGTGCCAACGCGCCATCCCGGAATGACGCGGCAAGCAACTGCCCAAAAAAGACCCCGCCTTGCGGCGGGGCCCTCCTCAATACCCTTCGTTCTCGGGCTCCCAAATTACTTGTCCTGCTGGCCGCCCTGCTGCTGGCCGGGGCGATCGCCCTGGCGCATCGGATCGTTCTGCTGCTGCTGTCCGGGTTTCTGACCGCCGCCCTGCTGCTGGCCCGGCTGCTGACCTGGGCGCTGCTGGCCGGGGTTCTGACTCTGCTGACCCGGATTCTGGTTCTGCTGCTTCGTCATTCGGGGAACTCCCTTGTTGGACGTCAGAGGCGAGATAACGGCCGGCATCCGCTTTGGTTGCCCGAGGAACCCGGTTCCTCGCAGTTGCGGAACCGACGGCTAAATGAGCTCTGTACAAGACCTTCTGTCGAAGCGTGAGCTGTTGCAGCCGCCAGTTCCCTCCTGTTACAAATCCGGAAGAATGCTTAGGGGCTGCCGGGGCCCAAGAAACGGCCCAAGAAACCCACTCTCCTAAGAGCTCCCTTTGAGCCCGCGTCAGGTTTGGTACGGCAGCCCATGGATTATTTCGCCCAGCAGCTCATCAACGGTCTCGTTCTGGGCTCGATCTACGGCCTGATCGCCATCGGCTACACGATGGTCTACGGCATCGTCGGCATGATCAACTTCGCCCATGGCGACGTCTTCATGATCGGCGGCTTCATCGCCCTGATCACCTTCCTGATCCTGATCTCGTTCGGACTGACCACGATCCCGCTGATCCTGCTGGTCGTGCTGCTGGTCTCGATGGCGATCACCGCGCTCTATGGCTGGACCATCGAACGCATCGCCTACCGGCCGCTTCGCCATTCCTTCCGCCTCGCCCCGATGCTGTCGGCGATCGGCATGTCCTTCGTGCTGACCAACTATTCGCAGGTTGCGCAGGGCGCGCGCGTCAAGCCGATCCCGCCCTTCATCACCGGCGGCTACACCCTGCACGAGAGCACGGACGGCTTCGTGATCCAGCTCTCCAACATCCAGATCATGGTGGTGGTCACCACTATCGTGCTGCTGGCGATCTTCACCTGGCTGGTATCGCGCACCCGGCTCGGACGCGACATGCGCGCCTGCGAGCAGGACCAGACCATGGCGGCGCTGCTCGGCGTCGACGTCGACCGCACCATCTCCATGACCTTCGTGATCGGTGCCGCGCTCGCCGCGGTCGCGGGCCTGATGTACCTGCTCTATTACGGCCTCGTCGATTTCTTCATGGGCTTCGTCGCCGGCATCAAGGCGTTCACCGCTGCCGTGCTCGGCGGCATCGGCTCGCTGCCGGGGGCCATGCTCGGCGGCCTCGCGATCGGCCTGATCGAGACGTTCTGGTCGGCCTATTTCTCGGTCGAGTACAAGGACGTCGCAGCGTTCTCGATCCTGATCGTGGTGCTGATCTTCATGCCGACCGGCCTGCTCGGCCGTCCCGAAGTCGAAAAAGTCTGACGGTCGCGCGCGTGACAGCTCCCTCGACCAACACGGCCAAACCTGCAACTGGCATCCCCGCTCTCCTGAAGACGGCTTTCGTAAATGCGCTGATCGCGCTGGTGCTGTTCTCGCTGATGATCGGCATCCGCACCGAGGCGGGCTCCTCCGGCCAGCTCACCTATTGGACCCGCTTCGGCGATCTCGCGTCCATCGTCGCCGCCGTGTTCGGCGGCTCGATCGTGATCGAGCTGCTTCGGCAATGGATCGGCCCGACCGGCGCCGAGAAGTTGGTGCCGCCGGCGGTGCAGAGCGGCATATCGTTCATCGGCCGCTACCTCGCGCCGGCGCTCCTGATCTTCACGCTGCTGGTGCCGGTGATCTTCTATAACCAGCGCTACATCCTCGACCTCGCGATCCTGGTGCTTACCTATGTCATGCTGGGCTGGGGATTGAACGTCGTGGTCGGGCTCGCCGGCCTGCTTGATCTCGGCTACGTCGCCTTCTATGCGGTCGGTGCCTATTCCTACGGACTGCTCGCCACCAATTTCGGCTGGTCGTTCTGGATCTGCCTGCCGCTCGCCGGCATCCTCGCCGCCTTCTGGGGCGTGCTGCTCGGCTTCCCCGTGCTGCGCCTGCGCGGCGACTATCTCGCCATCGTGACCCTCGCCTTCGGCGAGATCATCCGCTTGGTCATCATCAACTGGCAGGATCTCACCGGCGGCCCCAACGGCGTCTCCGGCATTCCCCGCCCCACCTTCTTCGGCATCCCGCTCGACAACAGCGACGACGGGCTCGCCACCAGGCTCGGCATCGAATATTCGCCGACGCACCGCATCGTCTTCCTGTTCTACCTGATCCTGGCGCTGGCGCTGCTCACCAACTGGGCGACGATCCGCCTGCGCCGCCTCCCGATCGGACGGGCCTGGGAAGCCTTGCGCGAGGACGAGGTCGCCTGCCGCGCGCTCGGCATCAACACCACGACCACCAAGCTCACGGCGTTCGCGACGGGTGCGATGTTCGGCGGCTTTGCCGGCGCGTTCTTCGCCACCCGGCAGGGCTTCATCAGCCCGGAATCCTTCACCTTCCAGGAATCGGCGCTGGTGCTCGCCATCGTCGTCCTCGGCGGCATGGGCTCGCAACTCGGCGTCGCGCTCTCCGCGCTCGCCATGATCGGCGGCTTCGAGCTGTTCCGGGGCCTCGAGGGCTATCGCATGCTGGTGTTCGGCATGGCCATGGTGCTGATCATGATCTGGCGGCCGCGCGGCCTGATCGGCCATCGCGCACCCACCGTGTATCTGACCAAGGCGAAAGCAATCTCCTCCGACCTCGTCAAGGAAGGGCACGGATGAGAGGCGACAAGATTCTCAGCGTCGACCGGCTCGCCATGCGCTTCGGCGGCATCGTCGCCGTGCAGGACCTTTCTTTCGCCGCCGAGCGGAAGAAGATCACCGCGCTGATCGGGCCGAACGGCGCCGGCAAGACCACCGTCTTCAACTGCATCACCGGGTTCTACAAACCGAGCGGCGGCGCCATTCGCCTCAGCCATGACGGCGGCAGGACGATCGCGCTGGAGCGGCTGAACGATTTCCGCATCGCCAAGCAAGCCAAGGTGGCTCGCACCTTCCAGAACATCCGGCTGTTTCCCGGCATGACCGCGCTGGAAAACCTGATGGTGGCGCAGCACAACGCACTAATGCGCGCCTCCGGCTTCACCTTCCTCGGCCTGATCGGCGCTCCCGGCTATCGCGACGCCGAAAAGCGCGCGATTGATCTCGCCACGGACTGGCTCAAGCGGGTTAATCTGCTCGACCGCGCCGACGATGCCGCCGGCAATTTCGCTTATGGCGACCAGCGCCGGCTCGAGATCGCGCGCGCAATGTGCACCGAGCCCGCGCTTCTGTGCCTGGACGAGCCCGCCGCCGGCCTCAATGCGCGCGAGAGCGCGGCCTTGAGCGAGCTCCTGCTCTCGATCCGCGACGAGCTCGGCACCTCGATCCTCCTGATCGAACATGACATGTCGGTGGTGATGGAGATCTCCGACCACATCGTGGTGATGGACCATGGCGTCAAGATCGCTGAAGGCACGCCGCGCGAAGTCCGCGACGATCCCAAGGTGATCGCAGCCTATCTCGGCGCCGACGAGGAAGAGGCGGCAGCCGTGATGGAGGGCGGATCGTGACCGCGGCGCCCTCTCCTTTGCTCGCGATCCGGGGCTTGCGCGCCGCCTACGGCAAGATCGAGGCCCTGAAGGGCGTCGACGTCGAGATCAACGCCGGCGAGATCGTGGCGCTGATCGGCGCCAACGGCGCCGGCAAGTCGACGCTGATGATGACGATCTTCGGCAAGCCGCGCGCCCGCGCCGGCCAGATCCTGTACGAAGGCCGCGACATCACGGACGTCCCCACCCACGAGATCGCGCATTTGCGCATCGCGCAATCGCCGGAGGGCCGCCGTGTCTTCCCGCGCATGAGCGTGGCGGAAAACCTCCAGATGGGGGCGGATGCCACCGGTTGCACCGAGGCCGAACGCGAGGGGACGCTGCAACGCGTCTTCACGCTGTTTCCGCGCCTGAAGGAACGCTACGCCCAGCGCGGCGGAACCCTGTCCGGCGGCGAGCAGCAGATGCTGGCGATCGGCCGCGCCTTGATGAGCCGTCCCCGCCTGCTCCTGCTCGACGAGCCCTCGCTCGGCCTTGCGCCGCTGATCGCGCGCCAGATCTTCGATGCGATCCGCACCCTGAACCGGCAGGACGGCCTGACCGTCCTGATCGTCGAGCAGAACGCCAACCACGCCCTCAAGCTCGCTCATCGCGGCTATGTCATGGTCAATGGCCTGATCACGCTGGCCGGTACCGGCGCCGAGTTGTTGCAGCGCCCCGAGATTCGCGCCGCCTACCTGGAAGGCGGCCGGCACGGCTGACCGGCCGGCAAGCCCGACCCGCGTGCGGCCGACTGTGGCGAGATATCTCTGCCGATGCCCGTATTTTGCCGGTGACTTCTCGGTAAATTCATTCGAGAATGGCGCCGGTTTGGACCGGGCAGGCCCGGCAACTTCCACAGGCGACCACCCGCGAGGTATCTCATGAAGTCACTGAAGCTCATCGGTCTGGCATTCGGCGCGTCGATCGCGCTGTCGAGCGCGGCGTTCGCGCAGGATGTCACCGTCGCAGTCGCAGGCCCGATGACCGGCGGCGAGTCCGCCTTCGGCCGCCAGATGAAGAACGGCGCCGAAATGGCCGTGGCCGATATCAATGCCGCAGGCGGCGTCAACGGCAAGAAGCTCGCGCTTTCGGTCGAGGACGATGCCTGCGACCCGAAGCAGGCGC
>NZ_PTFE01000129.1:0-17224 GCF_002936975.1 Bradyrhizobium sp. AC87j1 | reverse complement strand
CTGCGCGTTGCTGTCGCGCGCCACATCAAGTGGTAGCCGACAGGCCCTTAAATCCTCATTCCAGTCGCCGGCACGGGGCCGCAATCGGGCATACAGCGCACTTGCTTCGGCGGCGATAGCGCGAACACGGTCGGCGTAGATGTCGCCTTGCCGATTGTTGTCGGTTGCCGCCACGAGATGAGCGTTGGCGCGCTTGGCCAGGCCGCGCATGGCGACATCAGTCGCCGGCGACCAACCGCCGCCGGTGCTGACATAAAGTGTGTCGGTGCGCAGGACCTCGATCGCGGCGAGACTCATGGCATCGATCGCCGCCTCGGTGATGCAGATCCGCTCAGCCTGCTTCGACCCGAATCGAAAAAGCTCCTTGGCACCGTCGGTGGCGAAGCCCCGCCATGCCGGCCCACGCTCCTCCCAGCCTGTGACCGCTCCAGTCGAGTCGCTATGCGCCGCCCACATGCTGCCTTGGGGACCCTCTCGCAACTGATCGCAGGCGACCGCCTGCTTCAGGATATCGGGCGGCAACGCGCGCTGGCGGGTCAGATAGCGCCAGGCTGGCGAGCCGGGGGTCGGCCTTAAGCGGCGCGTCCACCGCTGTTTTACGGACGTAAGGGACTTCGGCCTTGCCGGGCGCTGCCATGCAGGTGAGCTGGGAACGAAGCCAACCACATCCGCAACACGATCACATGCCTCAATGAAGCCATCGGCACCGAGATGTTCGGCGAGCGAAAACACATCCCCTTTCGCCGGCGACAACGGATCGAACCAGCCGCGACCTTGGTGGATGACGATGACGATGTTGCTGTCGCGGCGATATTTGATCGCTCGCCGGGTGCTTTCCTTGACGTCGACCTTCCAGCTGTCTTTTTCAAGCAGAGCCTCGCAGCCAACCTTTTTGCGGAGCTCTTCTATTTCTCTCTTGTCCATTGTTTGCACCGGCGTCGCGCGGGCGACGTCCGGCCCTTCTTCTATTGGTCTCACTCGTTCCTGGCCTTGCGGCACATCCCCGACCGGCCGCGAAGCCTGCCGGGCGCAAGGGCGCGCGGACAAGCTGTCGAATTTGTCAGATAGCTGTGCGCGGCGAAGCTTCCCTTGCAGCCGGCATGGCGCCAGCGGCAGCCGGCCACCCGGCTCAATGAGCCGGGCACCAGGGGTCGTATTCATGGACGATGGCGTCCTGGTGGCCGTCATATTCGCTGGAGACCATCACGCCGAACTCGTTCTCAGCCTGGAAAAGGATGACCGGCACCATCAGCGTGCGGGCCAGATCGAAGGCGTGGTTCTGAGCGAGGGCGAGATTGTGCGACATTGAAGGCTCCCGTCTTGCGGCGGGGACCATCCCCGCTCGACAGGCGCCGACGTGTTCAGGGGCGGCTGCGGTCACCTCGAAGGCGGAGCCGAAGAGATCGCACGCTTGCGTAGCGAACCCCTTTGTGGGTTGATCGTGGAAGGCCGCACCAGAACCAAGGAAAGCCCATTCGAGAGCGGGGTACGTCCTTCACCGAAAGCATGTGAGTCGAAATGCACATGGTTCGGCCGCGGATGCAGTGTCGGTCTGATTGACTACGAGAACAGCCGCCGTCGTTTTGTCCGGAGCGAACGTCGATTTGGCCGGCTGGCTGCTGCTCCGCGAAGGTTCCGCTGCCGTTCAATGTCCTTGAGGCTAAAGGCTTCGTTTGCGTTTAGGGTTCAGGTCCAACACGAACACGCGGGGCTTCCGATAGACTCAGCAGCTGGCTGTTCGGGGACTCGGGCCGCTTCGCGTCAGGGATGGCAGCCCGTAAGGGGGAAGACCCGCTCGCGGGGCTTCAGCGCAGCCTCCAGCCCGGCCCGCAGGGCGACGCCCGCTTTCTTCGCAGCGAGAGGCGCACAACAGCCGATATATTTTCCAAGACCGACCACTGAACACCTCAATGGCTCTCATCATCGGTATTAAACTTCTGAATCGAGAGCCATGATCGATTCGATAAATTAATTGGACGGTGGTTTCGACAGTTGCGATTCTTGCGCATGTCCGAACTCACGGTGCCATACCTCGTGCTCCAACGGTGCGATCCGGCCTGTAATATGGCCAGGTTCTATGTCCTCACGATTGAACCGACTCTGTTCGGTGATACTGCGTTGGTGCGCGAATGGGGGCGTCTCGGCCAACGCGGCAGCCGGCGGATGGACCTGTTTGCCGGGAGGGTCCAGGCCGTCGAAGCGCTCGAGGCGTGGCTCGTCCGCAAAAGGCGCCGTGGTTATGTTCCAAAGAACCCCGCGCCTTGAATGCAACGGCCCAACCTATCATCCTGATTGAACCGTCGAACTTGGAACTTCTTCACGAGGCGGACAGCTGTTTTGCGCATTACGGGAGCAATCCCTGCCGAAACGCGAGCGCCACAGCGTGCGGGAGGGTCAATGCAGCAAGATTGCGCCTGGCATTGTCCAGATGAAACTTCACACCCCGCGAGCTAACACCGAGGAGCTGGGCAATATCCTGCATCGTCTTGCCATCGGAGACCCAGGCGAGACACTGCCGCTCGCGTTGCGTCAGAGGGCAAACGATCTCGCCCGCTGCCGAGGTGCGTCCAATCCTGGCGCTCACATGCGCATGATAGGTGAGACCCACCATTTCCAACATCTCTTGCGAGGCCTCAATGAAACGATCGAGTCCCAGGCTGCGCTCGTCGACCGCAAGCGTAAACGCCGCGAACTGGTTTTGGCTCGAGGGAATGCGAACCGTCAGGCCGGTCCTGATCTTGAAACTCAGTGCATCGTCAAACAGACGGCGCTCTTTCGGCGACCTTGCGCTTCGCGCCTCACGGCCATCCCACAGGAATAATCGGCTCGTACTTCGCGGCTCCTGAAGAACGGGGTCGATGTTGTGATAGCCTTCCCGGAAATAGTGGCTGGTCCAGCTCTTTGGATAGGATGAGATCAGATTGGGGCCATTCGCGCGCTGACCAAAATAAGCGAACCATCGGAACCCCAAAGCATGCGCGGCTCGTTCCGCAACACGTCGAAAATCATCTTCTGTTTGGACAGTGTGAAGACAATCGACAAATTCATCGCATGCTCTTTTGACATCTTTCATCGCGCCACTTCAGTCGTTTCTTAGTTCCCACAACGCGAATATTCTGACGATTCGCGTTCCACGTGCAGGCATTTATTGCGACGTTGCGGCAACTTTGCGGCACGAACAATTCAATATCGCCCTGTCAAAACTACAGCTACAGCAGCAACGCGCACATACGCCAGAGGAGAACAACCTCTGACTGCAGCCCCTCAAAGCAAAATATTTCTCCCTTTGGTAGAACCTAAGGAATTTCATTCCCTGCGCTGTCAGACCTGCGCATCACGGAACTTATACAGTTTCCAAAGTGCGCGCGGATCGCCCCGCACCATGCGAATACGGTTCGCGACCCAACAGATCCATAGCGCCCTGTCAGAACTGACAGCGCAACGCAGGGACCGTGGCTGCTTTCTTGATCTCGAGGCTGTGATTCGTAAGTTTGAGGTTAAGAATGAAGGTCATTGTGCGTAGCCGTGCGGCACTCCTGCAGGACTCCGAACTAACGCTAGGAATGCATCGCCTGCGCAGGCGCGTGTTCAAGGATCGGCTCGACTGGGACGTCTCTGTTTCCAACGGATTAGAGATCGATCAGTATGACACCTTTAAGCCCACTTATCTCCTGGTGCTTGAGCAGAACGACGTTGTTGGCTGTGTTCGCTTGCTGCCGACCACCGGGCGCAACATGCTCGCCGATACGTTCCCAGTGTTGCTGGATGGCAACCCGGCTCCGAAGGCGACCACGATTTGGGAGAGCTCGCGCTTTTGCGTTGACACCAAGAGTGCGGCGGCGACAGCAGAGAATGGTCTGCGCAAAGCGACGTTCCTGCTGTTTGCAGCCATGATCGAATGGGGGCAGCAGCACAATCTTCAGGCCATCGCAACGGTCACTGATCTGCGCATGGAGCGCGTCCTGCGTCGGGCCGGATGGCATCTCGATCGCCTCGGCTTGCCTCGCCAAATCGGCTCGACCAATGCCGTAGCCGGCTTGATGCCGATCTCCGGTGAGGCTCTCGGCGCGATCCGAGTGGCTGGGCAGATTTCGGGCCGTGCAATTGAGGCGCCATCAAGCCTGGCGATCGCTGCTTAACTTCGAACGCCCTCAGTTCCTGACAAAAGGTTCTCACCATGGATCCCGCTGCATTCGCGGCTCTGGTCGAACGATGCGCCCCGACCGCAATGGCTCGGCCGCTGACGGCCATCGTGCGGCAGGCGAGCTCATTCGAGCCGCTGCTCATCACGATTGAAGGTCGCAAACCGATTCCGATTCAGGCGACCGACCGTGACGAAGCCATCCAGCTCGCGACCGAGGCCATCGCTAGCGGCCAGCAGGTCCGAACCGGTCTCGCCCAACTTGATGCTGAGGAGACAAAAAAGGCCGGGCTGACGGCTGCCACCACCTTCGATGCGTGCCAACACATTGCTGGCCTTGGCAAATTATTCGACGCGCGCCTGCAAGCTGCGAGCATGAAAAGCGCAGATCAAGACCGGACGATTGCCGAGGTTGTTGCGAGCTTTGCGTCCAAAGCTCCCAGCCGAGCATCCGAGCCTGGCATCCAGCCGATGGCGACCACCGATCGTGACCGCCCCACCGGCGATACGACAATCAATCCACCCGCAGCGTCTGCCAGTGAGCCCCCGCGCTGGGACGTCTATCGCTCGGGACTAGGCACGTCAGCTTTCGTCTACGAACGATGAGAAAACGTCGTTTTTCCACCTCAACTCAATACCGTGGTCCGGGATGGGGTCCGGCTGCGGTGCCAATCGGAGCCGTGCCATGACTTCTCCTCTTAAACACTCCGCTGCCCTTCTTTGCATGGGGGCCGTGCTCAGCATCGCCTTGGTAGAGCCGGCGCTGGCGCAGACCGCGAACATCGAAGGCGTGCTGCAGAACATTGTCAACATGCTGACCGGCAACGTTGCTCGTCTGCTGGCAACGCTAGCGGTCATCATCGTCGGCATCGCCTGGATGTTCGGCTATCTCGATCTGCGCAAGGCGGCCTATGTCGTGCTCGGCGTTGCCATCACCTTCGGCGCCTCCGAGGTGGTCTCGACGCTGACTGGGGGTCACTGATGAGCGGGGCCGCGCGACTCACCGAGGATACCTTATTCCTCGCCTGTACACGTCCCGCCATGGTCGCCGGAGTCACCATGGAAGCCATGGCCCTCAACGTGATGTTTTCCTGCATCCTGTTCCTGGTGGCCGGGAGCATCGTCTACGGCCTGGTCGCGCTTCCGATCCATGGGCTTTGCCGCGTCATCTGCCGGCATGACCCCAACATGTTCCGGATCCTGCTTGCCTGGATCGAAACCCGAGGCCGCGCGCGCAACGCCGCATTCTGGGGCGGCTCGTCCTGCACGCCGCTCAAGCTCCTGCGGCGATATCGAACAAGGGACCTCGGTAATGCGTAACAGGACGCTGAAAACCCGGGAGATCGAGCCCGACATCTACCTGCCGTTCGGCCGGCATGTCACCAACACGGTGATCAGCCTCACGACCCGAGCCCTGGCGACGGTAATCCGGATTGACGGCACCTCTTTTGAGACAGCCGAGACGTCGGATCTGAACGATCTTCACGGCAAGCTGAATCTCACCTTGCGCAATGTTGCAGATCCGCAGCTGGCGCTCTGGAGCCACCTGGTGCGCCGCCGGACGTCCGTTTATCCCGCCGGCTCCTTCCGGTCGACCTTTGCAGCCGCACTTGACGCCCAATATCGCGAACGGCTTTGCAAGGAAGCGCTATTTCGCAACGATCTCTATCTGACCCTGGTTTGTCACCCCGGCCGTGCGGCAACCGATACGGCGGCTGCGTTCTTTCGGCGGCTCAGCCGAAGCACCGCAGATTCCGCCGAGGTCGACAGCGCCGCCCTGAAGCGGCTTGACGACGCAACACGAGACATCGTTGCGGCCCTCGACCGTTACGGCGCCCGTGCGGTCGGATTGGTCGAGCACGACGGCATCGCCTTCTCAGAACCGATGGAGTTACTCCACGCGCTCGCCTCCGGGGAATGGATGCCGATGCCCTTGCCGCAAGGGCCGGTCGGCTCCGCACTCTATTCAAACCGTGTCATCTTCGGCCGCGAAGCACTCGAGATCCGCGGCGCCGGCGGATCGCGCTTCGCTGGCATGTTCGGGCTGAAGGAATATCCGGCGTCCACCAAGCCTGGCCTGCTAAACGCGCTGCTTTCGGCGCCGTTCGAACTCATCGTCACACAATCATTCGCGTTCTTGGCGAAGGCGGACGCCAAAACGGTCCTGACGCGCAAGCAGAACCAGCTGGTCTCAGCCCAGGATCCGGCCGCGTCACAGATCGACGAGCTCTCTGACGCGCTCGACGACCTCGAATCCAACCGGTTCGTGCTTGGAGACCATCACCTCTCGCTCTTGGTCTACGCCGATACGCCGTCGCAGCTACAGGACCACATGAGCGTGGCCCGGCGCGCACTGGCCGACGCCGGTGCGGTGGTCGCCCGGGAAGATCTTGGACTTGAAGCCGCCTATTGGGCCCAGCTCCCCGGGTTGTTCAAATACCGGGCACGCACTGGTGCGATTAACTCGCGGAATTTCGCAGCATTCTCTCCGTTCCACACCTATCCCACCGGTCAGCCTGCTGGCAACCATTGGGGTCCGGCGGTTGCGATGCTCAAGACGGCGTCCGGCTCGCCCTTCTACTTTTCCTTTCATCACGGCGATCTCGGCAACACTTTCATCTGCGGCCCGTCGGGATCCGGCAAGACCGTCGTACAGAACTTCCTGCTCGCTCAGGCCGAGCGGTTAGGCGCTTCCTACGTCTTCTTCGACAAGGACCGTGGCGCCGAGATCTTCGTGCGCGCCTCCGGCGGCACCTATCTGACGCTCCACAATGGCGCCCCGACCGGGTGCGCGCCGCTCAAGGCACTGGAGCTGACGCCAGCCAATCTTTCCTTCCTGGGCGAGTTGATCCGGAAGCTCGTCACCCCGGACGATCGCCCGCTGACCGTGATCGAGGAGGAACGGATCGATTCCGGACTGCGCGCGCTCGGTCAATTGCGCCAGTCGGAGCGATCGTTCGGGACACTGCGGGCTTTTCTCGGACAGCAGGACCGCGAGGGCATTGGTGCGCGGCTCGAGCGATGGTGCCGCGGCGCTCCCTTCGGCTGGGTGCTCGACGGCGATCACGACGCCATCGGCCTCGACGCCCGGTTCATCGGTTTCGACATGACCGATCTCCTGGATCATCCCACGGTGCGCACACCGCTTATGATGTACCTGTTCCATCGCGTTGAGCGGTTGATCGACGGTCGGCGCCTCATCATCGACATCGACGAGTTCTGGAAGGCGCTCGGCGACGAGGCCTTTCGTGATCTCGCCAACAACAAGCTCAAGACCATCCGCAAGCAGAACGGCGTCATGGTGTTCGGGACCCAGTCGCCGCGCGACGCGTTGGCCTCGCCGATCGCGCACACCATTGTCGAACAATGCCCGACCCAGATCTTCCTGCCGAACGCGCGGGGAACGCGCTCGGACTATGTCGACGGCTTCCATCTGACCGACACAGAATTCCGCTTGATCAAGGAGGAGCTCGCTCCGGAAAGCCGGCGCTTCCTGGTCAAGCAAGGCCATAACTCGGTGGTAGCAGAACTCGACCTTGGCGGCTTCGACGACGCGCTCGCCGTCCTGTCGGGACGCACGGAAACAGTCGAGCTGCTTGACCGCATTCGCAAGCAAGTAGGCGACGACCCGGCGCAATGGCTGCCAATATTTCATGCGGAACGGAGGACGGCCCGATGATGGTTCAACGTATCGTGGCGGCTCTCGCCTGCCTGTCTGTCGTCATCCTGCTGACGGTCTCACCGGCCAGGGCGGAAATCGTGTTCGACCCAAGCGTATATGCGCGGCAGTTTGAGCAACTGACGGAGCTGAAGAAGCAGGTCGATACCCTGACGTCGCAGCTCAAGGTCGCACAGGATCAATTGAGCCAGGCCAAGCAGCTCTATGACAGCTTCAACAAGCGGACGAACACCAACGACATCGGCGCGCTCTTGAACACGCCGCAGTTCCGCAAAGTTCTGCCCCAACAGTTTTCGGATATCGAACGTCTCGTCGCGGGGCAGGGTGGCGGCAACTTCGCCGACGCGATCAACCATTATCTTTCGCAGAACCGCGCGTATGCCGGCAACAGCGGCAACTCGTACTACCAGAGCGAGTTCGACCGGATCGCTCGGCAGACGGGCGCGAAGCACTCCATGGGCCAGGCCGTGTACGACACGGCCTCGCAGCGCATCGATGCGCTTGAGGAGCTCAGGGCTCGCATCAGCTCGGCGACCGACGCCAAGGAGATCCTCGATTTATCCGCGCGGCTGCAGGCCGAACAGGCGCTGCTGCAGAACGACGTCCTCCGAATGCAGGGTCTGGCGATGATCCAGCAGGCCCGCACGGACATGGATGGACAGCGGGAGCGGGAGAAACAGCGACAATTGGTCGATGAAATCAAGGCGGCTTTGCAATGAAAAAGATGACTTCTATTCTGTTATTGCTTGCCACAACAATCAGCCTCACGGGCTGCAACGAGACCGACACCGGTCGTCCGACGAAAACAGTTGGCTGGTTTTTCGAGCATCGCGACGAGCTTGCGGTGGCTCTCAAGGCGTGCCGCGATAACCCGGGCGAACTCGCAAAGACGCCAAATTGCGTCAACGCCAATGAAGCCCGCAACAAGGTCACCGTCCAAGAAATGAAAGATGCCCTGAAATAAGGATCGCGCGATGGCCGTTAACGTCTTCGACAGCTTCTTGAAAGAGTTCGAGCAACCGATCACGGCATTCGTGTCGACCTCGGTTTCGAATCTTGCCTCCTACATCGATGGTCCGCTGCGCACCGCCGTAATGCTCTACGTTATCCTCTACGGTTTTGCAGTGATGCGGGGAGCGATTTCCGAGCCGGTCATGGAATTTGCCTGGCGGGCGATGCGGATCGTAGTTGTGGTGCTGCTAGCGACGAATTCGAGCACGTTCCAACAGTACGTGACAGGATTGTTCTTCGACTCTTTGCCAAAGGAGATCGGCAATGCGCTGGCGGGATCTGGACTGAATACCAGTTCCGGCGCTCCGTTCGATCAGCTTCTGTCCAAAGGAATTGATGTTGCCAACAAGATCTATGAGCAGGCTGGCCTGACCAACATCGCACCCGCGCTGATTGCGGCCATTCTCCTGGTCTTTGTGGCCGTCGGATCGTTCCTGCAATTCGCCATTCTGCTCTACGCCAAAGTGGGTCTTGGCGTCGTCATCGCGCTCGGTCCGATCTTCATTGCGCTGGGACTGTTTGAGGCGACCCGCCCGTTCACGGAAGCCTGGCTTCGGCAGGTCGCCAACTTCGTGATTCTGTTGGTGTTGGTGGTCGCTCTGGTCGGGCTGATGTTAACCACAGTCAGCGGCTTCATCGACAGGTTCGCGGCAAACGCGGGAACGGCGGGCGAGATGGTCGTGGCCGCGGTCGCGATCAGCGCAGTACTAGGACTCTCCGGCTACATCGCGCTTCAATTGCCGGTCATCGCAGGTGGTCTTGCCGGGGGCGGAGCGTCGCTGGCAAGCCGACTGGTCACAAGCCCAATGATTGCCAATGCCACGGCCGCGGCCGGAGGGGCCTATGCCGGCGCCCGCTGGTCGGCCGGCCGTGGCCTCGCTGCCCTCAGAGCCAGCCGTCAGGGCGGCAGCATGCAGCGCGCTCAATCGCGGGGCACGACGGCGGCCTAAGCAATGATCGCCAGAGACAAATAAAACAGGGGCATCAGAACGATGTGGCGTCGACTATTCATCATTTGCGTCATCGCATGGCAGCTTGGGGGCTGCGCGAACTGGTCAAAGGGGCCACCCTCATGTGATGGCCTGGCTCGCCGGCCGCTTAATCGCTCGCTCTGGGATTGGGAGTCCGGCGCGCCGTCGGCGACACCCGAGCCCCAAGCTTCGCCGTCCGCCCCCATCATCCGGAAGGGCGAAGGCGACTCGTCCGCAACGTCGACCCATCTCGCCACGTTCGGCCAAAGGGGCAACATTGCAGCCTCGTATCGCGCCTGCGGCAAGGAGGCGTGAGATGGTTCGGCAGGATGATCTGAAAAGCTATTTCGACAATGCGCGGCGATGGGAACAGGATCTGCTTCTGTCCGCCCATCGCTCGCGGCGAACAGCGTGGGTGGTTGCCGCTGGCGCCTGCGCCTTGGCGGTGGCCTCAGTCGGTGCCGTCGCCGCGCTAGCGCCGCTGAAAACCGTCGAGCCATTCGTCATTCGAGTCGACAATTCTACCGGTATTGTCGACACCGTCTCGGCCCTCAATTCGACGCCGGCGCGCTACGACGAAGCCGTCACCAAGTATTTCCTTGGACGCTACGTTCGCGCGCGGGAAGGTTACAGCTACCCGGAAGCCGAAACCAATTTTCGGACGATTTCGCTGCTTTCGGGTCAAGGCGAACAGGCCCGCTTCGCTGCCTGGTACCGGGGCTCCAATCCCGAAAGCCCGCAAGTCGTTCAGGGCCGCTTCGGGATTGCCACGGTCCGTATCAAGGCGATTTCTCTCCTGGCCGACAACGTCGCGTCTGTGCGGTTCATGAAAGAGAGCCGCAAGGGCGAGGAAACCCATGTGACCCATTGGGTTTCGACCGTGACGTTCTCTTACGCCAACGCGCCAATGTCCTCTGCAGACCGCCTGATCAATCCGCTCGGCTTTCTGGTTTCGGAATATCGCGCCGATCCGGAGGTCGTGCCATGAAACGTTTCGCGCTTCTGATCATTTTAGCTCTCGGATTTGCGGCACCCGTGCTGGCACTGCAGCAGCCGGTGCCTGGTCAACACGATGCGCGCGTACGTACTGTGACCTATGACCCAGCCAATGTGGTCCGCCTCAACGGCGTCATCCGCGCCTCGACCCAGGTCGTGTTTGCCGATGACGAGGAAGTCGCGCATGTGGCCATCGGCGACGCGATTGCATGGGAAGTCGCACCCGCGGGTTCAATCCTGTTCCTCAAACCCCGAGAAAAACATCCGCCGACCAATCTGCAGGTTGTCACTACCCGGCCCGATGGACGCAAACGCTCCTATCAGTTCGAGCTGTCGATCGCCGAGACGACGCTGGCCGACAGCTACTTCGTGGTCCGCTTTGCCTATCCCGGCGACGAGATCGAGCGCCGGCGCATCGAGGCGGCGGCCCGGAGCGCCGAGCGGGAAGGCGCGCTGATAGATCAGACGTTTGACCTACATCATGCCTATGGTGCGCGCAACTGGCGCTTTTCGGCGCAGGGGTCGGTCGACCTCGAGCCCGAAGCGGTCTTCGACGACGGCAAGGAGACCACGTTCCGCTTCGCTGGCAATCGCGAGATCCCCGCGATCTATCTGATCAACTCGGATGGCTCTGAAAGTCTGGTGCCCAAGGATGTCCGTGGCGAGCTGGTTGTTGTCCACGCCACGGCTCGCGAGTTTCGACTGCGCAAGGGCGACATCGTGCTCTGCATCTTCAACGAAGCGTTCGATGCTGTCGGTGTCAATCCCGGCACCAACACCACGAGCCCCTCGGTCGAACGGCGGGCGAAGAGGTCATCTCCAACCCTTAAAGCACGATGAGGCGGGTGCAACATGACCGAGCTTGAACATGAGACGCTTGCCGGCGAGCGCGGAATTACCCCGGTGGGAGGAGGGGACAGCGGTCGAACGGCGATACTCAAACGCGGCTTCGGCGCGCTCGCGCTCACCGCATTCGCCTTCCTGATCATCTGGGGGACCTGGAAAAGCGATAAGCCGGTCTCGGATTCGGCCCGAAAGCTCATGATCCGCCAGGCGGCGGCCTTCGAGCCTGTTGCGGAAACACCCGCCGCACCGGTCACCACGGCATCCATTCCTGTCGCACCTATCTCAGCCACGCCGGCGGCCCCCGCGCCGGCTCCCGACCAGATGCTCGAAAGCGCGCGGCGCGCACCGGTGCTGGCCTACAATCGGCCGGTGGCATCGGGACGCTCGGCCCGCAACGTCCCGACCGGAGGTGTCCCCGTTGATCCCTATGATTTCGGGCGAGCCGAGCCACGCAACGAGCTTGCCGACAAGCTCAAACCCACGCCGATCGAGGGCGTGCGGGCGGCGCGGCTGCCCAATCGGAATCTCCTGGTTACCCAGGGCACGTCGATCCCTTGCGTGCTCGAGACCGCAATGTCGTCGGACGTGGCCGGCTTCGTCTCCTGCGTCGTGCTGCGCGACGTGATGTCGGATTCCGGCAACGTTGTGCTTATGGAAAAGGGCACGCAAGTCGTTGGCGAATACCGCGGCAACGTCCGGCGCGGCTCAAAGCGGATGTTCGTCCTGTGGGCTCGCGCCAAGACGCCGACCGGTGTCATCGTGGCACTGGCCTCGCCCGCCACGGATGCGCTCGGCCGGGCCGGGTTCGACGGCGATATCGACACGCATTTCTGGGAGCGCTTCGGCTCGGCGCTGTTGTTGTCGATCGTCGGCGATGCCTCTTCGATCGGGCGTCAGCAACTGCAAGACGGCTCGATCCAGATCAACAACACGGCTGGCGCGACCAACACCGCCGCCGGCATTGCCGTCGAGCAGTCCATCAACATCCCGCCGACGCTGAGCAAGAATCAGGGCAAACTGGTCAATATCTTTGTCGCGCGCGACCTCGATTTCTCGTCGGTCTATCAGCTCTCGCGTATCGAAAGCCACACCCAGATTCTCGACCGCACCGTCCCCGGAGGCATCGTCGGGCCCGCGGCGGTAACAAAATGAGCCAAGTCGCATCCATCGGACATGATAGCGGGCGTCTGGTGCTGGCACGTTATCTCGAGCCGCTGGCGCCGTACCTCGCGGACCACACTCTGACCGAAATCGTCGTCAACCGTCCCGGCGAGGTTTTCGTGGAGGGGCCCGACGGTTGGACTCGACATGAAGCCGCGGCCCTCACGCAAACTTACCTCTCACATCTTGCAACCGCGGCCGCCAGTCACACCCGACAGGATATAGGGCCGGAATACCCGGTGGTCTCGACCAACCTGATCGGCGAGGAGCGCTGTCAAATCGTTGTACCACCCGCAGTGCCTGCGGGCATGATCAGTCTCACGATCCGCAAGCCGTCGACACTGACCATGAACCTGGACGCTCTTGAGCGGGTAAGGTTGTTCGATGAGGTCCGCCCTGCCAGTGACGAGCTGGACGCCGACGAGCATCGACTGCTGACCCTGAAAGAAGCAGGCCAATGGTGCGAGTTCCTTAAGCTTGCGGTGCGCACCCGCCGCAATATCCTGATCTCGGGGGCGACCGGTTCGGGCAAGACCACTCTGTCCAAAGCGCTAATTGCGGCTATCCCGGCGCATGAACGCCTCATTACGATCGAAGACACCGCCGAGCTCGTCATCCCGCATCAGAATTGCGTCCGGCTGCTCTACGCCAAGGACGGACAGGGCGTGGCCAAGATCGGCCCCCGCGAACTCCTGGGATCGTCATTGCGCATGCGGCCCGATCGCATTCTGCTGCAGGAGCTGCGCGACGGCACCGCCTTCTTCTATCTCAGGAATGTGAATTCAGGGCACCCGGGATCGATCACAACGGTTCACGCCGACAGCGCCCGTCTTGCCTTCGAACAGATGACACTACTGGTCAAGGAGAGTGCGGAGGGACGGGATCTTCATCGCGACGATATCCGTTCGCTTTTGCTGCACCTTGTCGACGTCGTCGTGCAGATGCAGAAGCGCAACGGCCGCTATCGCATTTCGGAAATCTACTATGACCCCGCTCGCAAGCGCGACCACGCCCATTAAGGCAGCCCAGGGCACTGCGCTTGCCCTCATGGCCGGCGCAGTGTTCCTACTGGTCGCCTCGAACGTCCTGCTGCTCGGGCTCAGACTTCACGATGGCGGCTTCCACTGGTCGGAGATCGCCACAGGCTGGCCACGCTATGGTGCCGACCCGCGCTTCGACCGCTGGCTGACGCTGTCGACGCTCGCCGGCCTGATTGTGGTCTTTGGCCTGCTCGGCGCCATTCTCCGGCAGCGTCCCGTTCCCCTTCACGGCAAGGCCCGTTTCGCCTCCGAGCGCGAGATCAAGGCCGCTGGCCTGCGATCCAAGGACGGTCTGCTGCTCGGCCGCAAAGATGGAAAACTGCTCTGCTTCGGCGGATCGGAACACGTCCTCCTCTACGCTCCAACCCGCGCGGGGAAGGGCGTCGGCTATGTCATTCCAAACCTGCTCAATTGGCCGGATTCGGTTGTTGCCCTCGACGTCAAGAAAGAGAACTGGGATCGTTCGGCAGGCTTTCGCGCCGCCCACGGGCAGGAAGTCCATCTGTTCGATCCTCTCGACGAGAACGGTCGCACCGCACGTTACAATCCCCTGGGCTATGTGCGCGGCGACCCCGCGGACCTCTATGACGATCTGCAGCGCATCGCCGTGATGCTGTTTCCGGCCGAAAGCCGCGGCGATCCGTTCTGGTTCGAGGCGGCTCGTTCATCCTTTGTGGCGATTGGCGGATATGTCGCGGAAACGCCGGGCTTGCCACTGACGATTGGCGAGATCCTGCGCCAGCTATCGGCGACTCAAGATCTCAAAGCTCACTTCGGCAAGATCATCTCCGACCGCAAGGCGGGTCCTTCCCCACTGTCGCGGCACTGCATCACGGCGCTGAACGACTTTCTCGCCGCCTCCGAAAACACTTTGAACTCGGTACGCAAGACCGTAACGGCCCGCCTCGGTCTTTGGCTCAATCCCCGCATCGATGCCGCAACTTCGACCAATGATTTCGATCTGCGGCAGCTGAGGCAGAGTCCCATTTCCATTTACCTCGGGGTGACACCCGACAATCTCGACCGCATGGCACCGCTCCTGAATCTGTTCTTCCAGCAGGTGGTCGACCTCAACACTCGCGAACTACCCGAACAAAATCCCAAATTCGCCCGCAAGGTGCTGCTCTTGCTGGACGAATTTCCAGCGCTGGGCAATGTCAACGTGCTGGCGAAATCGGTCGCTTTCGTCGCCGGGTACGGCATCCGTCTTCTCACGGTGGTCCAGAGCCCGGCGCAGCTCCGCGCGATCTACGGGGTCGATGCTGCGCGCAACTTCATGACCAACCACGCCGTGGAGGTCGTGTTTGCGCCGAAGGAGCAGGACGTGGCGAATGAGCTCTCGGAGCGCATCGGCTACGAGACTGTGAACGCCCGCAGCCGCAGCGGACCAAAAGGGCTGGCGATGCGCGCGACCAGCGAGACGGTGTCCGAGCATCGTCGCGCCCTGATGCTGCCTCAAGAGCTCAAGCTCCTTCCGAGATCCAAGGCCTTCATCCTCGGCACCGGCATTCCCCCTATCATCGCCGACAAGATCATTTATTACGAGAATAAGTCTTTTCTGGAACGATTGCTGCCGGCGCCTATCCCGCAGATGCCCAAAGGTCGCTCAAACGCACTGCTCGACGCTGAGATCAAGGAGCTGCGCTCCGAGCTTGCCGAGTTGCGCGTGGTACTGCGAGCGCGGCCCATGACCGATGAGGAGGTGGCCGACCCCTCCACGATTCCTGCCGGCGCCAGCTTCGATTTCGGTAACGTGGATATCGACCTTGAAGGCCTCTCCGAAGACGAGCTGAAAGCCTGGACCCTGAACTACATCGACGCTCAGGTCATTCCGCCGACGCGGCCGAGCGGCCGCAAGCAGAAGGGTGAGCAGCATGAACGACAGGCATGACGCGAGCAAGGAATTCAGCCTGGAGCGGCAACGTCGCGCGGGGCGCGCTTCCGGCCGAGACAAAGGGGAAGACAAGGTAGCAACAGCCTCCAAGAATCCTTCCGCGGAGGTCTCCGATAGTGCGTTTCCGGACCGTATCCGTCGGAAATATTACGTGGTGGCCAGTGAATCCGAAAAGGATAGATCTGGACGCGAGGCGCGGCTCTATGCCGATGAGCGGAAAGAGTACCTCGCGTTCAAGACCACTGACAATCGCCTGGTCACCCGCATAGCTGCCGCCGAAGTGATCCTGGACATGGTCAGCGTGGCACAACATCGCCAGTGGGAGGCACTGCACGTCCGTGGTTCCGGCGAGTTCCGGCGCGAGGCGTGGCTTGAGGCTAGCGCACGCGGAATAGAGGTGCAGGGCTATCAGCCAAACGAGCTTGATCGCCAGGCGCTCGCTGACCGACGAGTAGCATGGGATCGAGCCCACGCCCGGACTAACGATGTCGAGGCTCGCTCGGCCTCCGACAGGTCAACACAGGCGGATAGGCTCGATTACGACAAGGGCGTTTCCGGACGTCTCATGGAGGTCGGTTTTGGCCCGTATCGCAACCGCACCGACGCGGAGCCGTCAACCTATGTAGCCATTGAACTGGATGATGGCAGGCGACATCAGGTGTGGGGCGTCGGCGTTGTAACTGACGTGGCAGACAGTGGCGCCAGGCCTGGCGACCGCATCTCTCTGCGAAGGGATGGCGTCGAACCCGTCATCAGGGCGATCAAGTCCAGAGACGCCGCCACAGGAATCGCTGGCATTGAACGGCGCCAGATGTGGCGCAACATGTGGAGTGTGACGGTGGAGGCACGCCGTGCAGACCGACCGGCGGCCGCACGGGATTCCGACCTGCTCGCGGCTCAATCCCAGCTTGTCGTCATCAACAAGCTTGTCGAGCGCGCTCTGCCGAACGATGAGAATGCTCGCCAGAGCATTGTGGCGTTCGCCAAGGAGCGGATCGCGCACCATGTCGAAAACGGTCGTTCGTTTGCACGCGCAAATGTCCTAAACTCTGTTCAGGAGCGCCATCAAGCGGCAACCGACAAAGACCAGGTGCACCACGAGGGACGGGTAAAAATGAAGGAGCGAGAGCGCTGATTTCCACCATCGGACGGCATTAGCTCGCAAAAATAAATCAACAAGCGCTCGGCGAGGAGTCAGGCGAGCGCCTACTCAGCAGCTTTCAGTCCTCTGCGAAGTGGAATGGTTGAAAATCGTGGGTTTGACTCTCCCACTCTCTCCGCCATTTGCACGCTTTTCTGCGCCAACCTGCGATCTACGACGAAATCCCACGCACGATGTTGGCGCCGGCGCGGTTAGGTAGTCGTCCGTTCTTTAATCGCGGGCACGATGTCAACCCCGATAGACAAAAGTGATCCACTGCCGGGTTCATGGTTCTTTCCGCGGTCGTCTCTACAGCCGCCGCATGATGGCGTTCAACAGGTGTG
>NZ_PTFE01000128.1:0-17274 GCF_002936975.1 Bradyrhizobium sp. AC87j1 | reverse complement strand
GCTCCTAAGTGTAGTCATAGGCTGCCGCAACGGCAGTTTGCTCCCTCTCCCGCTTGCGGGGGAGGGCTGGGGTGGGGGTGTCTCCGCAAGCGAGGACCCCCAAGAGGAGAGAGCCCCCACCCGCCGCGCTTCGCGCGTCGACCTCCCCCGCAAGCGGGAGAGGTTGCAGGGAGCGCGTAGCCTGAGCTGTGTCAGAAAAACGGGGCTTCATCATTTGTGCTTCACGTGTTCAACAAGACCGCGCCGATCGCGGTCGCGACTGCCTGCTGCGCCGGCTCGACCACCGGCACGCCTATCGCCTCCGCAATCGCCGCGCGATGCGAGGCCATCCCGGCGCAGCCCATCAGCACGACGTCGGCGCGGCATTGCGTCACAAGCGCGCGGCCGGCCTCGATCAATCGTCCCCGGATATCTGCGGCTGCGGTCTCGGCTGCGCTCGCGCCGACCGACCAGCTTCCGGCATAGCGGCCGTCGACGCCCATGACCCGCACCATCCGTTGCTGGCGCCGGATGCTCGACGGCGACAGCGCGATGATGCCGAAACGTTCGCCGAGCATCAGCGCGCGAAAAATGCCGCACTCGGCGATGCCCAGCACCGGGCGACCGCCGGCAGCCTCGCGCACCGCATGCAGACCGGGATCGCTGAAGCAAGCGAGCACGAAGGCATCGGCGTCGTCGCGCGACACACGATTCACCAGCGGCATGACGACGCTGTCGGCATCGCGCTGCGACGAGATGCCGGGCGGGCCCTCGGCAAGGCCGACCACTTCGATGTCAGGCCCGCCGGCGATCCGCAGCGGCTCGACCGCCTCGTCGATCGCCGCCGTTACCGACGCCGAGGAGTTCGGGTTGATGACAAGGATGCGGGTCATGGCGCTCCCTAGCGGTTACCGGCCTCGTGGCGCAAAAAGTTCTCCGCGATCTTCTCGCCGGTCGTGATCCAGACATCAGGGCATGACTTTGCGTAAGTCAGAAATTCGCGCAGCAGGCGCAGCCGCATCGGGCGGCCGCTGCACTGCGGATGCAGCACCGTCGTCACCATCGCGCCCCAGTCGCGGACCTCGTCGAGCTCGTCCTTCCAGATCGAGAGCACGTGTTCCTTGGGGAAGATCGAGCGCGGGCTGAAGCGGGCGGAGAGACCGTGCATCCAGTCGTCATAGCTCGCGGTCACCGGCAGCTCGATCGTGCCGGGCTTGCCGTCGGCAAGACGATGGCGATAGGGCCGCACGTCGTCGCGGAACGAGGAGGTATAGACGATGCCGTGACGCACCAGCGCGACGCGCAGCTCCTCGGTGAACTCGCCATAGGGCGCGCGATAGCCGGTTGGCTTCACGCCGAGCCGACGCTTGAGCGCCTCGAAACCGCGTTCAAGCTCCTCCTCGATCCAGGGATCGCCGGGATCGGGCAGCAGATGATGATAGCCGTGATGTCCGATCTCGTGGCCGGCCTTGAGGATGGACTCGGCCATCGCGGGATGCGCATCGACCGACCATCCCGTGACGAAGAAGGTGGCCTTCAGATCGAGCTGGTCGAGCAGCTCCAGCAGTTTTGGCGTGCCAACGCGGGCCTCATAACCGCCATAGCTCATGGTGATGAGCCGCTGGGCGTGACTTGCGTCCTTGCTGGTCCACGCGCTCTCGGCGTCCACGTCGAACGACAGGAACATCGCCGACTTGTACGGCTTCGGCCACGGATGGTCCGGCGCAGGATCTGCGGTGTTGGCCGGGACGAGCGGGATGCTCTGGAGTGCTTTACTGTCCAGCATTGATGGTCGCCTTCTCGAGTGCGTTGTCCGTCAGTTTCCACTTGGCAAGCAGGGTGCGATAGGTGCCGTCCGCGATCAGCGCGTCGACCGCCTCCAGCATGGCCTGCTGCAGTGCCTTTTCCTTGACCGGCAGCGCGATGCCGGTGAATTGCTGTGCGATGGGCTCGCCCACAGTTGCATAGGTGCCGGGCTCGAGGTCCATGATGTAAGGCAGCGTCTCGTTGCCCTGGGCGGCGGCATCGATGCGGCCCTGCCTGAGCTGGGTGCGGGCGTCGGCTGAGCCGTCGGTGCCGACGAACTGAATCGGACTGCTGCCGCAATTCTTCTCGCTCCAAGCCGCGATCTGCGCCGGGAACATGGTGCGGCGGCTGGCGCCGACCTTCTTGCCGCAGAGCGATGCGGCGTCCTTGAATTCCGCCTTGCGCGACTGCTGCACGAAGAACTGCGGACCGCTGCGCAGATAATCGACGAAGGACGCGATCTCGTGCCGGCTGGCATAGTCGGTGAAGCCGGACAGGATGGCGTCCACGCGCCCAGTCGAGATCGACGGCATGAACTCGGCAAAGCTGGTCTCGGTCCATTCGATCTTGACGCCGAGCTTACGGCCGATGGCTTCGCCGAGATCGATGTCGAAGCCGGATAGCGCGTTGGTAGCGGGATCGCGGAACTCCATCGGCGGATAGTTCGGCACCAACGCCACCTTGATGCTGCCCCGCTTGGCGATCTCCGCCGGCAGATCGATCGCCATCACCGACGCGTTCATGACGCCGAGGAACGCCGCCGCAACCAAAAGTCTCTTCATCAACACGCTCCCATTCAGATCACAGCCGAAAGAAATGCCCTGGTGCGCTCCTCGCGCGGGGCGCCCAACACGTCCGATGCGCGCCCCTGCTCGACGATCGCGCCCTGGTCCATGTAGACTACGCGATCGGCGACCTCGCGCGCGAAGCCGAGCTCGTGCGTCACCACCATCATGGTCATGCCGCTCCGCGCCAGCTCCTTCATGACCGCGAGCACCTCGCCGACGAGCTCGGGATCGAGCGCGCTGGTCGGTTCATCAAAGAGCATCAGCATCGGCTTCATCGCCAGCGCCCGGGCAATGGCGACGCGCTGCTGCTGGCCGCCGGAGAGCTGTGCGGGATACGAGTCCGCCTTCGCGGACAATCCGACGCGGCGCAACAGTTCGAGCGCTTCAGCGCGCACCTCATCGGGCTTGCGGCCCTGAACCTGGAGCGGACCTTCGGTGATGTTCTCCAGCGCCGTCTTGTGTGGAAACAAATTGAAGCGCTGGAACACCATGCCGGTCTTCAGCCGCTGCCGCCCAATCTCGCGCTCGCTGAGACGGTACAGCCGTCCGCTTTGCTCGCGCACCCCGAGCAATTCGCCGTCGAGCCAGATGCCGCCGGCATCGATCGTGGCCAGCTGGTTAATGCAGCGGAGCAGCGTGGTCTTGCCGGAGCCGGAGGCGCCGATCAGGCACATCACCTCGCCGGGCCAGACGTCGAGCGAGACGCTTCTGAGAGCCTGGAACTCGCCAAAGTTCTTGGCGACGGAGCGGATCGCGACGAGGGGCTTTGTCATCGCGCGAGCCGCAATGTGCCGCGCGCAAAACGGCGTTCGAGCAGCATCTGGAGCGGCGTCAGGATCGAGACCACGAGCAGGTACCAGAGCCCGGCGACGATCAAGAGCTCGATCACGCGGGAATTGGCGTAATAGATGTTTTCGGCGTTGTGCAGCAGTTCCGGATACTGGATGACACTCGCGAGCGAGGTCGCCTTCACCATGCCGATGAACTCGTTGCCGAGCGGCGGGATCACCACCCGCATCGCCTGCGGCAGCACGATGCGGCGCAGCGCGCGCAGCCGTCCCATGCCGATCGCCTGCGCCGCCTCATATTGTCCGATGTCGACCGACAACATGCCGGCGCGCATCACCTCGGAGGTGTAGGCGCCCTGGTTGATGCCGAGCCCGAGCAGCGCGGCAAGGAAGGGCGTCATGACGTCAACGGCGCGCGCGCTCCACAGGCCGGGAATGCCGATGGTCGGAAACACCAGCGCGAGGTTGAACCACAGCAAGAGTTGCAGGATCAGCGGCGTGCCGCGGAACAGCCAGGTGTAGCCGGCGGCCACCGTCTTCAGCACCGGATTGGGCGACAGCCGCATGATCGCGACGACGATGCCCAGGACAATGCCGAGCGCCATCGCCAGCACCGCCATCACCATGGTGTTGACGATGCCTTCGAGAATGACTTTTGCGGTCAGGAAGCGGCTGACATAGGACCATTCGATCTGGCCGTTCGCAAACGCGCGCGCAATGGCCGCGAGCGCCAGAATGATCAGTGCGGCGCTGAGCCAGCGAAACCAATGCGGCTCGCGCGCGATGCTCATCCCCGACAGATCAGGGAAACCTTCCGCGAGTGCCGGCGCCGGCTTCATTGCGGCGCCGCGTTGAGCATGGGCTGGGCCACAGCGTTCGCACCTAAGCCCCATTTATCGAGAACAGCCTTATAGGAGCCGTCGGCGATCATGGCGGCGAGCTTTTCAGTCACGACCTCGCGCAGGGCGGCATCGTCCTTGCGAAACATGATGCCTTGATAGCCTTTGGCGAAGGGCTCGCCGACGACACGGTATTTGCCGGGCTCCTGCGTTTGCGCATAAGGCAGCGTCTCGCTGCCCTGCACGGCGGCATCGATGCGGCCTTGCTTGAGCTGGTTGCGGACGTCGATCGAATTCTCGCCCGGAACGTACTGGATGGCAGGCTTGCCGGCCGGCTCACAATTCTGCCTGCTCCACTTCTCGATCTCGACCGGGAAGCTGGTACTGCGGGTGGTTCCGACCTTCTTGCCGCAGAGATCGGTCGCGTCCTTGGCTCCATTGTCCGCCATGACGAAGAATTGCGGGCCGGTCTGGAGGTAATCGACGAAATCGGCAGTCTCGCGCCGCGAGGCGCGGTCCGAGATGCCGGAGATGATGAAATCGGCGCGCTTGGTCTGCAGCGAAGGGATCAGCTCGGCGAATGGCGTCTCGCTCCAGACGATCTTGAGACCGCCGAGCCGCTTGGCGAGCTCGTTCGCCAGATCGATGTCGAGCCCGACGAGCTCATTAGTCGCCGGATCGCGATATTCCATCGGCGCGTAGGTGGAGTTGACCGTGAGCTTCAGCGTGCCCGCCTGCTTGATCTCCGCCGGAAGCTCGGCCGCCTGTGCCGACGTCGCGGCAGCCAGGGTTGCAAGGGCGAGGAAATGCGAAAGGCGTGTCATGTCAGCTCCTTTGGCTGGCGCCGCGACCGGCCGTTTGAAATCAATCCGCATCGAGAACGGCCGGCTCGATGACGCCGGCACGTTCAGTGATCACCCTGTATTGCTCCGGCCGCCGGTGGGCGGCGAAGTTGAACATCTTGTCCTTGCCCTGGCGGCACAGATCGAGATCGATGTCGGCGACGATCACTTCATCGGCGAGCGTCTGCGCCTGCGCGACGATGCGCCCATTGGGATCGACGATGCAGGAGCCGCCGATCAGCCCGGAGCCGTCCTCCTCGCCCGCCTTCGCCACCGAGATCGCCCAGGTAGCGTTCATGTAGGCGTTGGCCTGCGTCACCAATGTCGAGTGGAAGGTGCGCAAGGCGCCGTCTTCGGTGGTGCCGCCATTGGGATCGTAGGCCGCTGAATTGTAGCCGATACAGACGAGCTCGACGCCCTGCAGACCGAGCACGCGCCAGGATTCCGGCCAGCGCCGATCGTTGCAGATCATCATGCCCATAATGGCGTGGGCCCAGGCCGAGCCGGCGCGGAAGGCGGGGAAGCCGAGATCGCCATATTCGAAATAGCGTTTCTCGAGTTGCTGGTAGCGTGCGCCCGGCCGCGGCTCCACCGAACCCGGCAGGTGAACCTTGCGATAGCGGCCCAAAATCTCGCCGTCGCGATCGACCAGGATGGCGCAATTGTAGCGGCGGCCGTCCGCGGTCTGCTCGGCATAACCGACATAGAAGCCGACGCGCAGCGCCCGCGCACGATCGAACAGTTTTGCCACCGCAGGGTTCGGCATTCCGCGCTCGAAATATCGGTCGAGCGCCTCACCCTCGAGCAGCCAGCGCGGGAAGAAGGTGGTGAAGGCAAGCTCGGGGAACACCACGAGGCTCGCGCCGCGGCCGGCCGCCTCCTCCAGCAGCGCTAGCATCCGCGACAGCGTATGCTCGCGCGTATCGGCTTTTTGCGTCGGCCCCATTTGAGCTGCGGCGGCGCGAAGGACACGAACCAAGATTGCCTCCAATCTGTGCGCAGTGCTGCCTCAATGGGCGAATGAACCCTTTGATGCGACGTGCAAATCCGCTGCCATTACGGGCGAGCGGGGCTGCAAAATCAATTCGTTCTGCTATGATGTTTTGGCCCTGAGTATAATCGGCAGTGATATGAACCTGCGTCAGCTCGAAATCCTGCGCGCCGTCATCCGCCATCGCACCACGGTCGCGGCGGCGGACGAACTGGCCCTCTCGCAACCCGCGGTCAGCAATGCGCTGAAGACGATGGAGGCGCAGGCGGGCTTCGCCTTGTTCGAGCGCGTCAACAACCGGCTGTTTCCCACCGCGGAAGCGATGGCGCTGTACAAGGAGAGCGAAGCGATCTTCGCGCTGCACGCAAAGCTCGAGAACCGCGTGCGCGATCTGCGCGAGAACCGCTCCGGGCATCTTGCCATCGTGGCGACGCCGCCGCTCGCCTACAGCATCATCCCGACCGCGCTATCAGGATTCCTGCGACGCCGCCCGGAAACGCGCGTGTTCTTCGACGTGCGCCGCTACGAGGGCATCATCGAGGGCGTGCTCAGCCGCGTCGCCGAGCTCGGCTTCGCGCTCGGGCTGACGCATCATCCCGGCATCGCGCACGAGGTGGTGCACACCGGCGAGATGGTGTGCGTGCTGCCGCCGCAGCACCCGCTCGCCGAAAGGCCCATGATCTCGGCTTCGGATCTGTCCGGCCTGCCTTTCATCGGGCTCGAACGCGGCACGCGGCTGGGTGAAGCCGTGCGCGACAGTTTTGCCCGCGCCGGCGCGCCGTTTCAGCCGACCGTCGAGGTGCGCTACTGCAACACGGCCTGTGTGCTCGCCGCCGCTGGCGTCGGCGCCGCCGTCGTCGACCCCTTCTCGCCGCGCCAGAACGGTGGCCACGGCCTTGTCGTACGGCCGTTCACCCCGACGACGCACGCGGTCGCCTATATGCTATGGTCGGAGGCCGAGCCGCTATCGCGCCTGGCCAAGGCCTTTCTCAACGAGGTCCGCAAGGAAAGTGCACTGCTGGAGCGCACAGCGTCACACCAGCAATATCGGGCAGAAAGCGACTGAGCTTCGCAACCTTCTTGGGGGCACATGGCACGCATCACCATCATCGAGACCGGACAGGTCCCGCAAAAATATCGGGAGCAGCACGGCTCGTTCCCGGACATGTTCGAACGCATGGTTCGCACCGAGGACCCGACGGCTACGGTGGACGTCGTCAGCATCCCGAATGGCGACGCGCTTCCCGATCCGGGCAAGCTCGAGGCCGTGCTGATCACCGGCGCGGCGGCCGGCGTCTATGACGGGCTCGACTGGATCGCGCCGCTGGAAGCTTTTGTCCGCACCGCCTACGCCAACAAGACGCCGATGGTCGGAATCTGCTTCGGCCATCAGCTGATCGCGCAGGCGCTCGGCGGCACCGTGCGTAAGTCGGAGAAAGGCTGGGGCATCGGCCGGCACGTCTATCAGGTGCTGCCTGAGAACGGCGTCATTGCCGGCGAGGAGGTCGCAATCGCCGCCTCACATCAGGATCAGGTGATCGAGCCGCCCAACGATGCGCTGACAATCCTGTCGTCGGAGTTCACCCCGCATGCCGGCCTGCTCTACGCCAATGGCACGACGCTGACCGTGCAGCCGCACCCGGAGTTCGACGTGGCGTTTGCGCAAGTGTGCTGCGATCTGCGCGACGGCAAGACGCCAGAAGACGTGTTGGCGACGGCGCGCGCATCGCTGGCCGAGCCGATGGATAATGCGAAGCTCGGTGGGGCAATTACGAGGTTTCTGGCGAAGCGCACGGCGCCGTAGTCGACGAAACTCGCGGCTGCTCTTCTTCCCTTCTCCCCTTGTGGGAGAAGGCGGCGCGAAGCGCCGGATGAGGGGTCTGTCTCAGCGCATTCAATAAGAGTTGGAGTCGCGGAGAGATACCCCTCACCCGTCTCGCCGCTATGCGGCGAGCCACCCTCTCCCACAAGGGGAGAGGGTGCAACGCGCTCGCCGCGCTATCTCGCGAACATCAGAACGGATCCGTCCCCAATCCCGCAACGTCCGCCGGCCGCGGTCCCGGCGCGGTCCAGTGAAAGCGGCGGTCCTTCTCCGCAATCGCGATATCGTTGATCGACGCTTCGCGCCGCTTCATCAAGCCGTGCTCGTCGAACTCCCACTCCTCGTTGCCGTAAGAGCGATACCACTTGCCGCTCGCATCGTGCCATTCGTACTGGAAGCGCACGGCAATGCGGTTCTCGTCGAAGGCCCAGAGGTCCTTGATCAGGCGATAGTCCTGCTCCTTCTCCCATTTGCGGGTGAGGAACGCGACGATGGCCTCGCGGCCCTGCAAGACCTCGGAGCGATTGCGCCAGCGGCTGTCCTCGGTATAGGCGAGCGAGACGCGCACCGGGTCGCGTGAATTCCAGGCGTCCTCGGCCATGCGGGCCTTTTGCGCGGCGGTCTCACGGGTGAAGGGCGGAAGCGGCGGGCGCGACATGATGGCCTCATCGGTGGGTCGGGGCCGCAATCTATCGCCGCAAATTGTGGAGTCGATAGGCCATCACAAATCGGGCGATCACTTATCGGGCGATCACGAAATCAGATCGGCCTTCATCAATGCGCGGATCGATTTCGGGATCGGCTGCGCGCGGCCGCCGCTGATGAAGGCGACGCGGACCTCGGCCTTCACCAGAACTTCCGCGCCGCGACGCACTTCCTGCGCCAGCATGATCGAGGCGCCCTTCACCGCAACCGGCCAGGTCACAACGTCGAGCACGTCGTCCATCCGCGCGGGCTTGAGGAAATCCAGATGCATCGAGCGCACCACGAAGGCGAAGCCCGCGCCTTCCGTCTCCACCTGATCGAACAGCGCCTGCTGCTCGGCGCCCATCAGCCTGAGGTGATTGGTGCGGCCGCGCTCCATGTAGCGCAGATAATTGGCGTGATAGACGATGCCGGAGAAATCCGTGTCCTCGTAATAGACGCGGACCTGCATGTGGTGGCGGCCGTCGCGGATCTCGCCGTCGAGATGAGCTGTCACGTCGCGAGCCTCTTCGCTTGTCGCTATAGGTCCGTTTTGCGCAAAAACGGCCGGACGCGCAAGCGTAGCTAGGACACAGCGAGCCCTGTCCTTCCCAGCGTCACCTCGACGATCTCGGGCGGCACGCCGACGCGGACCGGCATGATGCTGCAACCGAGGCCACCGGAGACAATGAGGTCGCATTTCAGGCGGAAGTGGCCATAAGCGAGGCGCAGGCCGTTCTTGGGCGAAACCGCCGGCGACCAGCCAAGCAGGCGAACCTGGCCGCCATGGGTATGGCCGGACAGTTGCAGCGCGACGCGCCCGGGTACGAGCGGCGCGATGTTGGGCTCGTGCGCGAGCAGGATGACCGGCGCATCGTCGGTGACCTTCGCCAGCGTGCCCGCAAGATCGTCGGCGCCGAAGCGGCCGATGCTGCGGAAGCGCCGCGCCGGCAGGAAGGCCAGCTGATCGCCGAGCCCGGCAAGCCAGAACGGGCGGCCGTCCTTGGTGAGGCGCACGACGTCATTCTCGTAGACCGGGATGCCGGCCGCCTCCAGCGCCCGATGCGCGATGGTCGGTCCGTGCCCCGCCTGCTGCACGGTCCTGTCGTCCCAATAATCGTGATTGCCCATGACGGCATGGACGCCGAGCGGTGCCTTGAGTCCGGCCAGCACCCTCGCCCATTCGCGCGACGGGATGAGGCGCGTGACGTGGTGAAGGCCGGCGACATAGTCGCCGAGCAGCACGACGAGATCGGCATTCAGCGCATTGGTACGGTCGACGATGCCCTCGATCCGCTCCAGCGACATCCAGGGATCGCAGGCGTGGATGTCGGCGATGGCCGCGATCTTCAACGGAAAATCCGCCGGCCATTGCCGCGGCTTCGGATGATAGCGGGTGACGCGAAGCCGCAGCACCGGCTCGACGCCGACGCCGTAGGCGGCGGTCGAGATGCCGAGGGCGGACAGACCGCCGATGGAACGGATGAAATGACGGCGCGTGATCATGGAAACCCGATCGAGATGCGCCTTGTTGATGCGGTCCGATTGGAGCGGAATTGGGGTGCATTCGTGCAGACCGTCTGCACGAGATTACCAGAAATTCATGAAAGGAGCGCGCTGTATTGGCGCAGCTCAGTCGTCGCTCTCGTCCGTGCCGAACAGGCCGAATTGTGCCGCCGCATCGCGCGAGGGCTCGGCGATGCCGAGATGACGAAAGGCATGCGAGGTGAGCAGCCGGCCGCGCGGGGTGCGCTGGAGATAGCCGCACTGGATCAGATAGGGCTCGATGATGTCCTCGATCGCATCGCGCGGCTCGGACAACGCGGCGGCCATGGTCTCAACGCCAACCGGGCCGCCGCCATAGTTCATCGCGATGGTCGTGAGATAGCGACGGTCCATCGCGTCGAGGCCCGCGGCATCGACCTCGAGCGCGCTCAGGGCGTGGTCGGCGATCTTGCGGTCGATCTTGTCGGCATCGGCCGCCGAGGCGAAATCGCGCACGCGGCGGAGCAGGCGGCCGGCGATACGCGGCGTGCCGCGAGCACGGCGCGCGATCTCGTTGGCGCCGTCGGCGCTCATGCCGACATTGAGCACGCGCGCGCCCCGACTGACGATGCTTTCGAGCTCCTCGATCGTGTAGAAATTGAGCCGCACCGGAATGCCGAAACGATCGCGCAAGGGATTGGTGAGCAGGCCGGCACGCGTGGTGGCGCCGACGAGGGTGAATTTCGACAGTTCGATCTTCACCGAGCGCGCCGCCGGGCCCTCGCCGATGATGAGGTCGAGCTGAAAGTCCTCCATCGCGGGATAGAGCACCTCTTCCACCGCCGGGCTCAGACGATGGATCTCGTCGATGAAGAGCACGTCGCGCTCTTCGAGATTGGTGAGAAGAGCTGCGAGATCGCCGGCCTTGGCGATCACCGGCCCTGACGTCGCGCGAAAGCCGACGCCCAGCTCCTTGGCCACGATCTGCGCCAGCGTGGTCTTGCCGAGGCCGGGGGGACCTACGAACAGCACGTGATCCAGCGCCTCGCCGCGCTTGCGCGCCGCCTCGATGAAGATGGAGAGGTTCTTGCGCGCCTGCTGCTGGCCAACGAAGTCGGACAGCGATTGCGGACGCAGCGCGGTGTCGCCGACATCGTCGCTGCGGCGCTCGGGCGAGACCATGCGGTTGGCCTTGGGATCGCTCACTTCGCCAGTTCCTTCAGGCCGAGGCGAATGAGCTGCGCCGTCTCGGCGTTCTCACCCGCGCTGCGCGATGCGGATGCAATGGCGGCGGCCGCTTGCGGCTGACCATAGCCGAGATTGACCAGCGCGGAGATCGCGTCGGCGACGGGCCGCGGCGCCCGCTGGTCGTCGACGGCGCCGGCGAGATGCACCACGGCGGGATCGACATTGGCGAAAGCCGGCGCCTTGTCCTTCAATTCGGTGACGATGCGTTCGGCGACCTTGGGACCGACGCCGGGCGTGCGCGCCACCGCGGCCTTATCGCGCAGCGCAATGGCGTTGGCGAGATCGGAAGGCGCCAGCGTGCCGAGCACGGCGAGCGCGACCTTGGCACCGACGCCCTGCACGGTCTGCAGCAGGCGAAACCATTCGCGCTCCTGGTCGGTGCGGAAGCCGAACAGTTTTATTTGGTCCTCGCGGACATAGGTCTCGATCGACAGCACGGCAGCCTCTCCCGGCGAGGGCAGATGCTGCAGTGTACGCGCCGAGCAATGCACCTGATAGCCGACGCCGCCGACGTCGAGGAGCACATAATCCTCGCCGTAGGAATCGATCAGGCCCTTGAGCTTGCCGATCATAACCCCGCCACCTTCAGCCTGAGCGCCGTGCTCTGGCGATGATGGGCGTGGGTGATGGCGATGGCGAGCGCGTCGGCGGCGTCGGCGGACGGCGGCTCGGCCTTGGGCAGCAATATCTTCAGCATCATCGCGATCTGTTGCTTGTCGGCATGGCCGGCGCCGACCACGGTCTTCTTGACCTGGTTCGGCGCGTATTCGGCGACAGAGATACCGAACATCGCGGGCGCCAGCATGGCGACGCCGCGGGCCTGGCCGAGTTTCAGCGTCGCAACGCCGTCCTTGTTGACGAAGGTCTGCTCGACCGCGGCTTCCATCGGCTTGTGGTCGGACAGGACGGACGCCAGCCCCTCGTGGATCGCGAGCAGCCGGCTGGCCAGCGGCAAATCGTCCGGCGGTTCCACCGAACCGCAGGCGACGTAGATCAGGCGATTGCCCTCAGCCTCGATCACGCCCCAGCCGGTGCGGCGGAGGCCAGGGTCGATGCCGATGATGCGAACGGGGCCACGAATCGGGAGCGCAGTCATGGGCCAGTGATAGCGGCTGGCTGCCGTTGGGGAAACAGAAACAGAACGGAAGTAACAGGGGAAGTGACGGTCTCGTGCCCCGGGCGCGACGCAGCGCAAAGCGGTGTGGCGCTGAACCGGGCCCAGTTGTCGCCGGTACTCGAGGTGTCATGGGTCCCGGCTCTGCGCAGCAGCGTTTCACGCTGCAGCGCGTCCGGGACACGGTGGACTTCAGCCGCCCATCTTCGCGACCAGCGCGTCCGAGACCTCGAAATTGGCGTAGACGTGCTGGACGTCGTCGTGCTCGTTGAGCAGATCCATCAGCTTGAGCAGCTTCTCGCCGGTCTCGTCGTCGACGGCGACCGTGTTCTGCGGCTTCCAGATCAATGCGGCCTTGCGCGGCTCGCCGAACTTGGCTTCCAGCGCCTTGGCGACGTCGCGATAGCCTTCGGTCGAGGCGTAGATCTCGTGGCCGGCTTCGCTGGAGACGACGTCGTCGGCGCCGGCCTCGATCGCCGCATCGAGCACGGCGTCGTCGGAGGCCACGCTGCGGTCGTATTCGATGATTCCGGTGCGGTCGAACATGAAGGACACCGAGCCGGTTTCGCCGAGATTGCCGCCTGACTTGGTGAAGAAGGAGCGGATGTCGGAGGCGGCGCGGTTGCGGTTGTCGGTCAGCGCCTCGACGATGACGGCGACGCCGCCGGGGCCATAGCCCTCGTAGCGGATCTCGTCATAGTTCTCGCCCTCATTGCCGAGCGCTTTCTTGACGGCGCGCTCGATATTGTCCTTCGGCATGTTCTCCTGGCGCGCGGCGATGATGGCGGCGCGCAGGCGGGGGTTCATGTTGGGGTCGGGCGTGCCCAGTTTGGCCGCGACGGTGATTTCCCGCGCCAGCTTGCCGAACAGCTTCGACTTCTGGGCATCCTGCCGCCCCTTGCGGTGCATGATGTTCTTGAATTGGGAATGTCCGGCCATGCGTGGTCTCTCGGGGGTCTCTTGGAATCGTACGCCAATGAGGGTGGGAAACGCGGCCTTATAGGCCGCCAACCCACCGGAATGAAAGGGTCTCGGATACTTTAAGGTAACACCGTACAGGCCCCTGCCTAGAGGTGAAGCATCGTTAACCCTGACTTCATTCCAGCCTGCGAAAATAACCTCCGAGCGTCCCCCGACAAGAGAGACCTGATGGCATTCGGACTATTTCGGAAGCGTCTGCCGGATATGGCCGCGCCCGTGGCAGCCGCAGAGGCCGCGCCGCCGGTGGCCCAGTCCGAGCCCGCCCCAACCGAAGGTGATTCCGCGCGGGAGATCCTGGAATTGCTGGAACTCGAGCTTGGCTCGATGATCCGCCAGCTCGAGCGCGCCGCCAATTCGGTGGCGGGCGGCGCCGAAGCGACCGCATCGACGCTTGCCGCCATTCGCGACCGCACCGACGCCCTGACCGGCCGGACCAATGCCGCGCAATCAACCGCCTCCACCTTCGCCCATGCCGCCGACAAGTTCACCCAGTCGGCGCTGGGGATCGGAGCGCAGGTTCGCGAGGCCGGCAAGCTCGCCGACGAGGCCAGCGCCGCGGCGCAGGAAGCCCGCGCCAATGTCGATCGCTTGCGCGAATCCTCCGCCGCCATCGGCAATGTCGTCAACCTGATCGCGCAGATCGCGCGGCAGACGACGCTGCTCGCGCTCAACTCGACGATCGAGGCCGCACGCGCGGGCGCTGCGGGAAAAGGCTTTGCGGTCGTCGCAACCGAGGTCAAGGCCCTCGCGGTGCAGACGCAAGGCGCGACGGAAGAGATTACGAAGAAGATCGACGCGCTGCAGCGCGATGCCGCCGGCTCTGCCGATGCCGTGCACCGCATTTCGCAAGCGATCGAGGCGATCCGCCCGGTCTTTGAGACCGTCAACGGCGCGGTCGCCGAGCAGAACGCCACCACCAGCGAAGTCTCCGGCAACGCCGCCAGCGCCTCGGAGTTCATCGTCTCTGTCGGCGAGAGCGCAGCCGAGATCGATGCCGCGACCAAGGCGGCCGAGAGCCATGGCGAGAACGTCGCCAGTGCCGGCAAAGCCGTCACCACCTTCGCACAGAAGCTGAAATCGCGCTGCGCCGTGCTGCTCCGCCAGAGCGAGCACGACGACCGCCGCAAGACCGAACGGCTGCCCTGCCATCTCAAGTTCGAGAGCCCGCGCGGCGTGATGCCGGTCTATGAAATCTCGATGGACGGTGTGCTGATCGGCGGCGCGGATGCAGGCCGGCTTGCACCGCAAGCGATGATCGAAGGTACCCTCGAAGCCGTCGGCGCCTGCCGCCTGCGCGTGATCGAGCAATCCAAGGCCGGGGCCCGCGCGCAATTCGTTGGTCCCAATGCCGAGCTCCGCGAAAAAATCGAGGACAGGCTCTGGGCGATCCACGAAGAGAACACGGAGTTCGTCACCCGCGCCATGGAAGCGGGCAACGCGCTGACCCAGATCTTCGAGCAGGCCGTTGCCCGCGGCGAAGTTGGGATCAACGACCTCTTCGACACCGACTACGCCGAAATCGCCGGGACCAATCCGCAGCAATACCGCACGAAATATCTCGACTGGGCCGACCGCGCGCTGCCGCCGTTCCAGGAGGTCTTTCTGGCCAAGGACCAGCGCATGGCGTTCTGCGCCATGGTCGACCGCAACGGCTTCCTGCCGGTGCACAACAAGATCTATTCGCACCCGCAGCGACCGGGCGACGTCGCCTGGAACACAGCCAATAGTCGCAACCGCAGGATATTCAACGATCCGGCGGGGTTGGCGGCCGCACGCAACCTGCGCTCGTACCTGGTGCAAAGCTATGCGCGCGACATGGGCAACGGGAATACGGTGATGATGCGCGAGATCGACGTTCCGATCCGCGTGCAGGGCCGGCACTGGGGTGGATTCCGCACGGCTTACAAGCTCTAGAGCCTGGTCCGAAAAAATGTCCCGCAGTTTTTCGAGCGGAATAGAGAAATAAGGCGCGAATTGCGCCTGAGTGCACGCTCAGGCAAGACGCCGGCCGCGAATCATCCTTTTAAGCTGAATTGAAATGGGAATGCCGCCGTGAGCCGGGTTGCGGCTCTGACTGGAGGACTCATCGAACATGTCCGTCGTACAACTTGCAGTCATGGACACCGACTCCAATCGCACGCTGGCCGAACGGCTGATTGATCAGCTTGCCGACCGCATCGGCGGCCTCGGCGTGGAACTCGCCGATATCGCCGGCAACGTCCAGGAAGTTGCAAACCGCGTCGCAAACCAGTCGGAACGGTTCCACCATCTCCAGGAGACCGCCGAGACGATGGTCTCGGCCAACCACGATATCGCCAATGCATCGCAGGCCGTGCAAACGACCACGTCCGCGGCGGTCGGCGAGATCGCGCAATCGCGCAGCGCCGTCGACACCGCGGTCAACCACATCTCCGAGCTCGTCGCAGCGGTGGAGCGCATCGAGGCGCGCCTCAGTGCCGTCGGCTCGGCGCTGGCGCAGGTCGCGAAAGTCTCCGGCTCGATCGAGGCGATCGCGAAGCAGACCAATCTGCTGGCGCTGAACGCAACGATCGAAGCCGCCCGCGCCGGCAATGCCGGCCGCGGCTTTGCCGTGGTCGCAAGCGAGGTGAAGAATCTCGCGGAAGCCACCCGCCAGGCCACGCACCAGATCTCCGACACAGTGCGCGATCTCGACGGCCAGATCGAAGGTCTGATCGGCGAGAGCAGCGACGCTTCGCAGCGCGCCAAGACCGCCGGCGAAGGCGCCCAGCAGATCTCCGGCATCATCTCTCGGGTCCAGCAGGGCTTCGCCTCCGTGGAGGCGGAGATCGGCAGCGTCACGCGCGCGGCGACCTCCAATCTCGGACATTGCGACACCGTCATCAGCGAACTGAACGAACTCGCCAAGGGCGTCGACCTCTCCTCGCGCGACCTCAAGAACGCCGATCAGCGCGTGACAAAGCTGCTCGACACCTCCGAAGGCCTGATAGCGATGATCGCCGACAGCGGCGTGGAGACATCGGACGCTCCGCTGATCCGAATCGTCGTCGAGACCGCGAAGCGGATCTCGACCGAATTCGAGGCCGCGATCGATCGCGGCGACATCACGCTCGACCAGCTCATGGACGAGACGTATCGCGAAATTCCCGGCACCGATCCAAAGCAGTACCTCACCAACTACGTCGACTTCACCGACCGCGTGCTGCCCGCGATCCAGGATCCGATCCAGAAATCCGATCCCCGCATCGTGTTCTGCGTCGCCTGGGCCAAGGGCGGCTATCTGCCGACCCACAACCCCAACTACCGCCTGCCGCAGGGCAAGGACCCGGTCTGGAACAACGCCAACTGCCGCAACCGCCGCCTGTTCAACGATCGCGCGGTGCAGAAGGTCGCAGCGAACACCAAGCCGTTCCTGCTCCAGACCTACCGTCGCGACATGGGCGGCGGGCAGTTCGTGCTGATGAAGGACCTGTCCTCGCCGATCGTGATCCGCGGCAAGCGTTGGGGCGCCTTCCGGATGGGTTTCCGGCAGAGCTGACGGCCGGCGCGACGGCGTTCCGGGGCTCCCAAAACAAAAAACTCGAAAACAACCCCATGCACAGTAGCCGGGGCGTGCGAAATCAATGGCTTATGCCGGCAGGCCGCGGCGGGCTTTGACTCGAATGCCACTACTTCGAAATTGTCATCCCTCTCTCTCTCCGCGGGCAGAGCTACTCGAGAATGAGAGAGGGTTATCCGCGGATAGAGACCCCTCACCCCAGCGTGTTCGCGTCTACTGACGCCGCCGCCCTCTCCCACAAGGGGCCTGTTGCGTAATCCGCCAGTTGTGATTCCCTAGGTCAAAGCCTTGGAGGTATCGATGGCGGTGAAGCGGACAGGACAGCCGAGCTTTGTGGAAGCGCTGATGCCGAAGGGCGCCGGCGCCAAT
>NZ_PTFE01000127.1:0-17394 GCF_002936975.1 Bradyrhizobium sp. AC87j1 | reverse complement strand
ATCGCGGCCTGAGCCGCCCGCCGAGGGCGACCACTACAGACTTGGCTGGCAATTGCCGTAACCACGGCCCTTCTCCTGCCGTCCTCAACTTCAAAAGCCGATAACGCAACAGGCCCACAAGGGGAGAGGGCGCAACAATGCGCATCGCAAGATGCAATCGACCTCTGTCCGATAAGTCTCTAGAAGGGACGCATGCTCGGACGCATCTTCACGGTCGGCGGATACACGCTGCTCTCGCGGCTGACGGGGTTTGCCCGCGACATCATGCTCGCGGCGATCCTCGGCGCCGGCCCCGTGGCCGACGCCTTTTTCGTGGCGCTGCGGCTGCCCAATCATTTCCGCGCGATCTTCGCCGAGGGCGCCTTCAACGCCGCCTGGGTCCCGGCCTATGCCCATGTCCATGGCGAGAAGGGGGAGGGGGCGGCAAAGCTTTTCGCCGACCGCATCTTCACGCTGCTGCTGGCCTCGCAGGTGGTGCTGCTCATCGTCGCCTGGCTGTTCATGCCGCAGGCCATGCGCATCCTGGCGCCGGGCTTCAGTGACGATGCCGAGCAGCGCAAGCTCGCGATCGAGCTGACCCGGATCACCTTTCCCTATCTTCTGCTGATCACGCTGGTGACGCTCTATGGCGGCATGCTCAACGTGATGCAGCGCTTTGCCAGCGCCGCGGCCGCATCGATCTTCCTCAACGTTTCGATGATGATGACGCTGGCGGTCGCCGTCTGGTTTCCGAGCGCGGGCCATGCAGCTGCCTGGGGCGTCCTGATCTCCGGTTTCCTGCAATATTTCCTGCTGGCCGGCGATCTCGCCCGCCATGGCGGCCTGCCGCGCTTTGCGCCGCTGAAGCTCGACGAAGACGTCCGCGGTTTCTTCAAGGCACTCGGGCCTGCGACGCTGGGATCGATGGGCACGCAGGTGGCGCTGTTCGCCGATACCATCATCGCGACCTTCCTGCCTGCCGGCGCGCTGTCGGCGCTTTATTATGCCGACCGGCTCAACCAGCTCCCGATCGGCGTGATCGGCATCGCCATCGGCACCGTGCTGCTGCCGGAGATGTCGCGCCGGATCACGGCCAACGATCATGACGGCGCGATGAAGGCGCAGCGCCGCGCTTTCGATTTCACGCTGCTGTTTTCGATCCCGTTCGTTGCGGCCTTCCTCACCGTGCCCGACGAGATCATGCGCGCGCTGTTCGCCCGCGGCGCCTTCTCCAAGGCCGACGCGGTCGCCGCCGGCGGCACGCTCGCGGCCTACGCCATCGGCCTGATCCCGTTCGTGCTGATCCGCAGCGCGGTTGCGACCTTCTATGCGCGCAAGGACACCGCAACGCCGGTTCGGGCGTCGCTGACCGGCATTGCGGTCAATGTCGCGCTGAAGGTCGCCTTGATGGGATCGCTGGCCCAGGTCGGCCTTGCGCTCGCAACCGCCGTCGGCGTCTGGACCAATCTGTTGCTGGTGCTGTTCTTCGCCGTGCGGCGCGGCTTTCTCGTGCTGGACCGCGCCTGGCTGATGTCGCTGGCCAAATTCCTGCTGACCGGCTTGATCCTCGCCGCAGCGTTCTGGCTGATCGCGCACTTCAGCGCTTCAGCTCTCGCCTCGATGCGCTTCCACGATGAATTGACGCTCGTCCTGCTCGCCGTCGGCGGCACAATCGTCTATGTGCTCACGATCCTCGTTCTGTTCGGCCGCAGCTGGCTGGTCTCGCTGGTGCGCGGCTAGGCGTGTGCCGAAAGCCAACACGCCTACCCGCCGTCACCGCTCGCTTTGAACGGCGGCCAACGCCGTGAGCGGATGGACCGTTTGTTGGGCCTGCGAGGCAGCAGGGGTCTCCAGCGCGTCATGCCCTGCCGGGCGGCCTTCATGCGGTTCGCCAGTCGTGATACGATCTCAATATTCAGGTGCCGTCCTCAGGTAGCAACGCGATGAGGCAGTGACCATGTCATTTCGCTCTCCCTGGTCCACATCTCGGATCGACCAGTTCGCCACCAGCAATGCCGACCTGCTGATCCTGATCGGCCGCATCCTGCTTGCATGGGTGTTTGTTGGAAGCGTGTATGGAGCACTTGGCAACTTCAGTGGCTCAGTGGGCTATTTTCGGTCGCTCAACCTTCCAGTGCCGCAGCTGTTCACGACGACCACCGTCATCCTGGAAATACTGATATCGGTTGGTTTGATACTCGGCGTTGGTACGCGCTACTGCGCAATTTTGATTTTTCTATTTGTATTGTCGGCTACTGCAATCGCGCATCGTTACTGGGAATATCCCGCCGGTCCGCAACAGATCGGGCAGTACAATAATTTCCTGAAGAACATCTCGATATCAGGAGGCGCTCTGTTGATCCTGGTCACCGGAGGGGGCCGGTTCTCCCTCGATCGGAGGCTGGCAGGCTAGCAGCGTTGTTCGTTTCAGCCGCTTCCTCAGCCTGACAGCCAATAACTTGCTTAGAGTGAGCATCGTCGGCCCCAGCAGAGTTGCGAGAGGTTGCAGCCGCACGATGTGCCGCTCGGTCGGTTCGTCTTGACGCCATCAACGCGACGCGCAGCTCTGCCAGCTCGGCAGCTGCCAAGTCGTGCCTTTGCGGCCGTTACTGCGTCACTTCGCCTTGTGCCTGAAAGCAACCTCGAGCAGATGGCTGACGAGATTCGAGAGCGGTTTCAGGTGCTCGCTTATAATCCTGAAGGAAAGCATCAGCCACGTCGCGAGCGCGGCACACCACAACAGGATTTCCAATGTTTCGGGCATGAGGACACCCATTAAAGCAATTACTGGAAATCCGAGCAGTGTTGCCGATCTGAACCCACGCGACAAGTCCTCCTAAAAGTGGCAACATGCTGAAACACTCGGAAGAACCGTTAGCTCGCCATGACAATCACCTAGGCACGGCGTCTGAGTGTACGCCGGGAAGCTGGACCATTCTGCTGCCGGTGCTCTTCCTTGCCGCGCGGCGCGGCTTTCTCGTGCCTGGCTGATGTTGCTCGGCAAATTCCTGCTGACCGGGATCATCCTCGCCGCAGCGTTCTGACTGATTGTAAGCTTCAGCGCTTCATCGCTCGCCTCGATGCATTTCCACGACGAGTTGACGCTCGTCCTGCTCGTCGTCGGCGGCTCGCATAGTGCCGCCGCAGAGTGCTCGCCTCAAGGCTGTAGCCGACCTCCGCACATCTCTTGATTTCGCGCGGTTGCCGTGGTATCAACGTCTCATGATTAAATGCTCGCGCACCGTCAACCGCAACCACATGACCCGCTTCGGCTGGGCCGTGGAAGGAGTCGTGCGCTAGGAATTCGACGACGACATCTTTTCCACCAGGCCCCGCCGGCATCGGACGGGGCCTTTTATTTGGCCACGCTCCCTGCCGGCTCAACAGCAGGAGCGTGCGATGCCACCCCAACAGACGAACATCTCACCCGAAATTGAGGTCGATGCCGCAAGGCGTGGCCTCGACCCTTCCATCGTCCTGAGCCTGCTCAGGCGATATTGGCGTGCGTTTCAGGAGTGGCGGCCGCGCGCAGGGGTCACCTTGCAGGACCTCAGTGACAGGGAGCTGATGGACATCGGTCTGACGCGCGGCGATATCGATTGCATCGCGCCTGAACGCGCCATCGAGAGATTGAGAGACAGCACGAGGAATCTGTGGGGCTGTGGCGGGATGTGACGGACCACAATTCCTGCCGTTCTTCACTGCGACAAGGAGAGGAGGCGATCATGATATCGCACGCTGCCGGTGCTCAGGCGGACGAGGAAATCCGACGATTGAATGTCGATGATCTCGATCTTTTTCGCGACATTCGCGCGGAGGCGCTTCAGATGCACCCTCAAACGTTTGGTTCTCCTGAAGAGGACGAGGGCGGGGAGCCGATGATGGCGGTTTATCGCCGTTGGCTGGATGGAATGATCCTCGGCGCATTTCGATGCGGGAGCTTGATGGGCGTCGCGGGCTTCTATGTATCGCCAGATCGGCAATCGCAGCACAGGGGCAACATCTTCACGGTTTACGTGAGGGAGGAGGGCCGAGGTAAAGGGGTCGGAGATCGGCTCATCAAGGAGCTTCTTGCCCATGCCGAGGCACGCGTCGAGCAGGTGCATCTCGCCGTCCTGCTCGAATCGACCGCTGCAATCAACACCTACAAGCGTAACGGCTTTGAAATCTACGGTACCGATCCCGCTGCCGTCCGCATAGGGGAGGCCACCTACGACAAGTACTTTATGGTCAGGAAATTCAGCCGCTAACGCCGTTCCCCACGGCTGTCCGGCCTGGTCGCGCCAGAACCGTCGGGGGTGGCTTCGAATCATGGGCCTCAATGGGGGAACGGCCCGCCTAAACCCGTTTGCCTTGCCAGTTTTTCCACGGCAATATGCCGGCAAAACAACCATGAGAACGGGAAGATAAAATGGCGGCTCCCATCAAGTTCGGCGTTGGCCAAAGCGTGCTGCGCAAGGAGGATGACGCGCTCATCCGCGGCAAGGGCCGCTATACCGACGATTACGCGCCGCAGGCTGCGCTCCGCTGCCTGATGCTGCGCTCGCCGCACGCGCATGCCAAATACACCATCGATGTGAGCCGCGCCCGCGGCCTGCCCGGCGTCGCGCTGATCCTGACCGCCGACGACGTCAAGGATCTCGGCAATCTGCCCTGCCTGTTCAACCTCGAGACCGATCCGTTCACCGGCCCGCCTTACCCGATCCTGGCCAAGGACGAGGTACGCCATGTCGGCGATGCCGTCGCCTTCGTCGTCGCCGAGACCATCGACCAGGCCCGCGACGCGATCGAGGCGATCGACGTCAAATGGAGCCCGCTCCCGGCGGTGACCGGCGTCGTCAATGCCGTGAAGAAGGGCGCGGCGCAGGTCTGGCCCGACAAGGCCGGCAATGTGCTGTTCGACGTCTCGATCGGCGACAAGGCGGCGACGGAAGCTGCCTTCGCCAAGGCGCATGCGGTGGCGGAAATCTCGATCGTCAATCCGCGCGTGGTCGCGAGCTTCCTGGAGACGCGTGCGGCCGTTTGTGAGTACGACGCCAAGCGCGACCATCTGACGCTGACGGTCGGCAGCCAGGGCAGCCACCGCCTGCGCGACATCCTGTGCCAGAACGTGCTCAACATCCCGACTGACAAGATGCGGGTGATCTGCCCCGATGTCGGCGGCGGCTTTGGCACGAAGCTGTTTCCGTACCGGGAATACGCCCTGATGGCGGTTGCCGCGCGCAAGCTGAAGAAGGCGGTGAAGTGGGCGGCAGATCGCTCCGAGCATTTCCTTGGCGATGCGCAGGGCCGCGACAACGTCACCACCGCGAAGATGGCGCTGGCCGAGGACGGCAAGTTCCTCGCGATGGATTGCGACCTGATGGGCGACATGGGCGCCTATCTGTCGACCTTCGGCCCTTACATCCCGCATGGCGGCGCCGGCATGCTGCCGGGCCTCTACGACATCCAGGCCTTCCACTGCCGGGTGCGCACCATCTTCACGCACAGCGTGCCGGTCGATGCCTATCGCGGCGCCGGGCGGCCTGAAGCTGCCTATGTCATCGAGCGCCTCGTGGACGCCTGCGCACGAAAGCTCGACACGACGCCGGACGCCATCCGTCGCAAGAACTTCATCCCGCCGAAGGCGCTGCCGTACAAGACGGCCACGGGCAAGGTCTACGATTCCGGCGATTTCGCCGCGCATCTCAAGCGCGCGATGGAGATCGGGGAATGGAAGGAGTTTGCAAAGCGCGCCAAGGCGGCCAAGAAGGAGGGCCTGATCCGCGGCATCGGCCTTGCGAGCTATGTCGAGATTTGCGGCGTGATGGGTGAGGAGACGGCCAATGTCCGCCTCGATCCGAGTGGCGACGTCACCGTGCTGATCGGCACGCAATCGAGCGGGCAGGGCCATCAGACCGCTTATGCGCAGATCGTCGCCGAGCAATTCGGCCTGCCACCGGAGCGCGTGCATATCCGCCAGGGCGACACCGAGGAGATCGCGACCGGCCTCGGCACCGGCGGCTCGGCCTCGATTCCCACCGGCGGCGTCTGCGTGGAGCGTGCTGCGGGCGATCTCGGCAAGAAGCTGAAGGAGTTCGCAGCTCAGGCGCTCGAAGCGAGCGCAGGCGACCTCGAGATCACCGACGGCATGATCCGGATCGCCGGCACCGACCGCTCAATCTCCTTTGCTGACCTCGCCAAGCGCCCCGGCGCGGATCCCACGAAGCTGAACGGCAGCGCAACCTTCGCCAGTGCCGACGGCACCTATCCTAACGGCACGCATCTGGCGGAGGTCGAGATCGATCCGGCCACCGGCATCATCAAGATCGTCAACTACGTGATCGTCGACGATTTCGGCAAGACGCTCAATCCGCTGCTTCTGGCCGGTCAGGTGCATGGCGGCGCCATGCAGGGTATCGGTCAGGCGCTGATGGAGCAGGTGGTCTATGGCGCGGGCGACGGCCAGCTCATTACCGCGACCTTCATGGACTACGCGCTGCCGCGCGCAGCGGACGGGCCAGCCTTCGTGTTCGAGACTGCCAACGTTCCCTGCAAGACCAATCCGCTGGGGGTGAAGGGGGCGGGCGAGGCCGGCGCGATCGGGTCCTGTCCGGCCATCGTCAACGCCATCGTCGACGGGCTCTGGCGCGAGTACAAGATCGACCACATCGATATGCCGGCAACTCCGGAACGGGTGTGGATCGCCATCAACGAGCATCACCGCCGTCACAGCCTCTAGGCGGCGATTCTTCCGCGGCGGGAATAAACGCTCGCTGCGGGGTTTCTATCCATGAATGGGCCCATCCTCACCTCTGCGAGCCGGAGACATTAGCAATGAAACGAACGATGATTGTCGCGGGGACCATCCTGCTGGGTGCGGGCGCCGTGATGGCGCAGCAGGAGATCGCCGTTCAGCAGGACAATCTGATGCGCGGGATCGCCAAGAACCAGTACGGCATCATCCAGAAGATGACCAAGGGCGACATCCCCTTCGACAAGAAAGCTGCCGATCAGGCCATCGCCAGCATCGAGGCCGATGTTGCCAAGATCGCCAAGACCTTCGAGGTCAATCCCAAGCAGGATGTCGTCGACGCGACCTATGGCGCCTCGCAAAAGGTCTGGCAGAACAAGGCCGATTTCGACTCCAAGATCCCGCCCGTGCAGAAGGCGATCGCCGATGTCAAGGGCAAGATCAAGGATGTCGCCAGCCTGAAGGCGGCGTATACCGCAATCAATGACCGCTGCAGCGATTGCCACGAGACGTATCGGGTCAAGCTGAAATAGCGAGGCGCAGTTCTCGCTCCATCCGGGCTACGGCGCTGATAAGGAATCGAAAAAGGCGGTTGCGAAAGCAGCCGCTTTTTTGCGTCGGCGCGAAGCGCGGCAGGAATTTATGTCCGCAAGGCCTGACGGATCGCTGTGAGAGCAGCTATCTTGGCTGCAGTCGCCGCGGCATTGACGTGAGCTGTTGGAAATTGGCGCATCTCGCTCCCGACGGCCTCATCAGGAGTTCCATGGCGCGGCTTCAAACAGAACAGCGAGACAGGCCATGGCAAAACCGTTTCCGTCGAAGACCCACATCGGCAACCATATGCTGCATCCCGAAACCTTGATGCTGACCTATGGCTATGATCCGCAATTGTCGGAAGGCGCCATCAAGCCGCCGGTCTTCCTGACCTCCACCTTCGTGTTCAAGACCGCCGATGACGGGCAGGACTTTTTCGATTTCGTCGCGGGCCGTCGCGAGCCGCCGGAAGGCATGGGCGCGGGCCTGGTCTATTCGCGCTTCAATCATCCCAACAGCGAGATCGTCGAGGACAGGCTCTCGATCTACGAGCGTACCGAGAGCTGCGCGCTGTTCTCGTCCGGCATGGCGGCGATCGCGACCACGATCCTGGCTTTCGTCCGACCCGGCGACGTCATCCTGCACTCCCAGCCGCTCTATGGCGGGACGGAAACGCTGCTGACGAACACGCTGGCCCGCCTGTCGATCGGCGCCGTCGGCTTCGCCGACGGGATCGACGAAGCCGCCGTCAAGCAGGCCTCGGAGGAGGCCATGGGCAAGGGCCGCGTTTCGATGATCCTGATCGAAACCCCGGCCAACCCGACCAACGGCCTGGTCGATGTCGCCATGATCCGCCGCGTTGCCGATTCCATCGGAAAGGCTCAAGGACACACGCCGATCATTGCCTGCGACAACACGCTGCTCGGGCCGGTATTTCAGCGGCCGATCGAGCACGGCGCGGACATTTCCCTATACTCGCTCACGAAATATGTCGGCGGTCATTCCGATCTGATCGCGGGCGCCGCGCTCGGCTCGAAGGCGCTGATGAAAGGCATCAAGGCGCTCCGCGGCGCCATCGGGACCCAGCTCGATCCGCATTCCTGCTGGATGATCAACCGCTCGCTCGAGACGCTGAGCCTGCGCATGGAAAAAGCCGATGCGAATGCGCGCCTCGTGGCGGATTATTTGCGCGATCACCCCAAGGTGGCCAAGGTCCACTACCTCGGTCATCACGAGGAGGCCTCGCCGGCCGGGCGTGTGTTCGCGCGGCAATGCCTGGGGGCGGGATCCACCTTCTCGTTCGACATCGTCGGCGGCAAGGATGCTGCGGTCAAATTCCTCAACGCGCTGCAGATCCTCAAGCTGGCGGTGAGTCTCGGCGGCACGGAATCGCTCGCGAGCCTGCCCGCGACCATGACCCATTCCGGCGTTCCCGCCGACATCCGCCGGAAAATCGGCGTGCTCGATTCCACGATCCGGCTCTCGATCGGCATCGAGAGCCCCTCCGACCTGATCGCCGACCTCACGCAGGCGCTGAACGCGGCTTAGGCGCGGCCGGAATCGAAAAGGCCGGACGCCCCTCCTGCGCCCGGCCTTCACGCAACGAAGCAGCGTCGCGGCTTACTTCGTCACCTGACCGCGGATCTCGCCGCCCGGGTTGGCCGCGGTGTGGATGTTGACGTAGAGCTTGCCGCCGAGCAGATCGGCAGCCTGCGCGTCGGTCAGCGTCGCTTCGCCCTTCACGGGGCTGGCGGTCGCATTCGGGATCGCGAGCGCGACGCCGGCGTTCTTGCCGGCCTCCGCGGGGCCGTGGAAATGGGCGGCGGTAGCAGGGCCGGAGAGCCCGGAGTAGGTGACCGTCCACGACAGCTTCTTGCTGGCGGCATCATAGTCCAGATCGGCGGTTCCGGTGCCGCTGCTGGTCGTTGCCGGCACCTCGGCCTTGCCGTCGAGCGTTGCTTTCAGCTTTTCGGCGCTGGCCGGACCTGCAAAGGCAACGGCACCAAGCGCTACGGCGGCAATGACGGTCTTGTTCATGACTTTCTCCCTGCTGAACCCGTTCGGGCTGCCAAACTTTCAACAGCCGGCATTTCAGTTTATTCCCGTTTCCGGCCAAGGCGGGCTAAATTCTTCGTGGCTGGAGCCGCGGCGACATCGGTCTTAGGTTCGCCGTGTCGAGTGAATGGATACCCATGTTGCAACGAACAATTCTCGGGGGGCTGCTCGCCGCGGTCGCCGCCGGCGTCGTCTATTGGTGGCTCAGCGCGCCGGTGGTGGCGGCTGTGGGCAACGCGCCGGCGCATGTGGCAAACCTTGCCAATGGCGAGGCGATGTTCAACGCGGGAGGCTGCGCGTCGTGCCACGCCACGCCCAACCAGCCCGACCGTGTCAGGCTCGGCGGCGGCGTCGCGATCAAGTCGCCATTCGGAACGTTCTATGCACCGAACATCTCCCCCGATCCGAACGACGGCATCGGCAAATGGACCGACGCCGACTTCGTCAACGCGGTGATGCACGGGGTTTCGCCAGGCGGGCAGCATTATTTTCCCGCCTTCCCCTATACGTCCTATCAGCACGCAAGGCGCGAGGACGTGCTCGATCTCTTCGCCTATCTGAAGACGCTGCCGCCCGTTGCAGGCAAAGTGCGCGACCACGACGTCGGCTTTCCGTTCAACATCCGCCGCAACATCGGCGTCTGGAAATTCCTGTTTCTGGACGACAAGCCTTTTGTCGCCGACGGCACCAAGTCGCCGCAATGGAGTCGCGGCGCCTATCTCGTCAATAGTTTTGGCCATTGCGCCGAATGCCATAGTCCGCGCAACGCGCTCGGCGGCATCATCCGGGGCCAGCGCTTTGCCGGCGGGCCCAATCCGGAAGGCGAGGGCTGGGTGCCCAACATCACCCAGAAGAGCCTCGGCGAATGGAGCGCGAAGGATCTTGCCTATTTCCTCAAAACCGGCGAATTGCCCGATGGCGACAGCGTCGGCGGCGCGATGAAGCGTGTGATCAAGAACACCTCGCAATTGTCCGAGGCGGATATTGCGGCGATGGCGGACTATCTCAAATCGCTGCCGCCGGTCGACGGTCCGCCGCGGCCCAAGCGCAAGGAAGCTGGTTAGCTCAGCTGGCGCCGAACGCCTTGAAGGTGATGATAGTGAGGGTGTCCTGGATGCCCGGCAGCACCTGCACCTTCTCGTTGACGAAATGGCCGATGTCGGTGTCCTTGTCGACGTAGAACTTCACCAGGAGGTCGTATTGGCCGGCCGTGGAGTAGATCTCGGAAGCGATCTCGGCTTCGGCAAGCGCATTGGCGACCGTATAGGACTGGCCGAGCTTGCATTTGATCTGGACGAAAAAAGGAACCATCGCGAGCACTCCGAAAGCGTATCTGGCGGCTAATAGGCCAAACCCGGCACCATTTAGCAAGCGGACTTGCCGGCCACCGGATGCCGGTCCCTCGCCTAGGAGGTCACCACGGCCGCGGCGAATGCGTCTCTGAGCCGCTGGGCGAGTTCGACCTTGCGATAGGGCTTGGTCAGCACGATCGCCTGCGCATGCGCGTGGCCCTGCTCGACCAGGGTCTCCAGCGCGTAGCCCGAGGTGAACAGGACCGGCAGACCGGGGCGAATCCGGCGCGCCTGGTCGGCGAGCTCCCAGCCGCTCATGCCGCCGGGCATCACGATGTCGGTGAACAGCATGTCGATACCGGGCTCGGTGCGCAGCTGCTGCAAGGCCTCCTTGCCGTTGACCGCGGCAACGACGCGATATCCGAGAGCTTCCACCCTGCGAATGGCGGAGGAGCGAACGAACGGATCGTCCTCGGCGATCAGGATCGTCTCGTATCCTCGGGGCGCCGCGTCCTCGCCATCGGAAAGCTCGGCGTGCGATGATCCGATGTCCGCGCGCGGCAAATAGATCCGGACCGTCGTCCCAAGGCCCGGCTCGCTGTAGATCGAGACGTGGCCATTGGATTGCTTGGCGAAGCCATAGACCATGCTGAGCCCAAGGCCCGAGCCCTTGCCGACCTCCTTGGTGGTGAAGAACGGTTCGAAGGCGCGCCGGGTGACCTCGGGCATCATGCCTTCGCCGTCGTCGGTGATCGAGATCAACACGTAGCTGCCGGATGCGACTTCGGGGTGAAGGGCGCGATAGTCGTCGTCGAGTGTCGTCAACTCCGTGCTCAGGGTCAGGTGGCCACCGGCCGGCATGGCATCCTGCGCATTGAGCGCAAGGTTGAGCACGGCGGATTCGAGCTGGGCCCGATCCGCGAAGGCCACGATCGTGCCGGGCCTGGAGGCCGTCCGGATCTCGATGTCTTCGCGCAAGGTGCGCTTGAGCAGCTTGAACATGGACTCGAGCAGGCCGCGGCAATCGATCGTCTGGGGCTGCAGCAACTGGCGGCGACTGAATGCGAGCAGACGCTGCGTCAGCTCGGCACCCCGTTCGCCCGACTGGCAGATGTCCTCGGAAAAGCGGCGCAGGTCGGGCCTCGCCTTGAGCTGCTCGCTCAGATGCTCGGCGTTGCCGATGATGACGGTGAGCAGGTTGTTGAAGTCGTGGGCAATGCCGCCGGAGAGCTGACCGACCGTCTCCATCTTCTGCGCCTGCTGGAGCTGCTGCTCGGTCAGCTTGCGCGCGGTCAGGTCGTGGACGATGCCGACGAAGATCAATTCGCCGTCCTGCCGGGTCCGGCCGACCGACACGTCCATCGGAAAGGTCGATCCGTCCTTGCGCAGGCCGATGGCCTCGCCGGCGGTCGCGAAATGCCTTGCGTGGCTGTCGGGCGCCGTTCCCGCCGCGGGCATCAGCATCCCGACGTTCCGGCCCATGACCTCGTCGGCAGAGTAGCCGAACAAGCGCTCGCAGGCCGGATTGAACAGCAGGATCCGGTCCTGCGCGTCTAACAGGATGACCCCGTCGACCGCGGTCTCGACGATCGCGGTGAGGCGCGCCACGCTCTCGCGCATTGCGCGCTGGGCGTCGCTGACCTGCTGGAGCAGGAGCGTCGCGTCCCGGCTCTTGATCTCCTCCTCCTCGAGCGCTGCCTGGACCTGCCGCAGTTCGAACGGCGAGGGGATCGTCAGGATCTTCGGCAGCAGCGGCCAGAGCGCGCCCGCCGTGACCACGGATGCCACCGCGGTCGCCGCCTTGACCATGCCCTCGATGCCATAGACCGGGACCCAGAGCGTGTAGATCGACAATACATGGGTGAGGCCGCACGCCATGATGAAAATCGCGAAGGCCCAGTAGACCCAGCCGAACCTGAGGTCGCGCCGCTTGGTGACCAGAATCGCAAGGGCAAACGGAATCGAAAAATAGGCGGCGGCGATGCAGGCGTCGGAAACGACGTGAAGCCAGATCAGCTCAGGCTCCCACAACAGGCAGATGCCGTGCGGCGACAGCATGGACGAGTCGAGGAGACGTTCAAAAAAGGCCCACATCATTCCACCCCAAGATTCCGTTCCAGGCGGCTTGCGGGCCGGGAGCCCGCAATATGGGTGTCGCTGGACAGTTCCACTCTCACTTCGCGCTCTTCGGCGAAGCAGGTGAGGTTCGAGACTATACCAAGGGTCCAGCGCGGTTGCATTTTCAAGTCCGCACGATTGCGGGGCGAGTCGGCCCGCTGTTTGCCTGATTCGCAGGGAATACACGGCGTCGCGAATCACTGTCGGACACGGCTCGGCGCGCTTGCCGGTGTTCCACGGCCGCGCTAGGACAGGCCATGGCGGTGTCCGTATCCAGCAAAGGTGTCCGGCGATGACGACCCCGGTCGCACTCACCATCGCGGGCTCCGATTCGAGCGGCGGCGCCGGCATCCAGGCCGACCTGAAGACCTTTGCCGCGCTCGGCGTCTATGGTGCCTCCGCCATCACCGCGCTGACGGCGCAGAACACGCGCGGCGTCACCGGCATTCATGCGGTGCCGGCCGAATTCGTCACCGCGCAGATCGATGCGGTGTTTTCCGATCTCGACATTGGCTCGGTGAAGATCGGCATGGTGGCCCAGGTCGCCAGCATCGATGCAATCGCGGCCGCGCTGTCGCGCTGGAAGCCGAAGCACGTCGTGCTCGATCCCGTGATGGTGGCGACCTCCGGCGACCGCTTGCTCGCCTCCGAGGCCGTCGACGCGCTCCGCACAAAACTGATATCGCTGGCGTCGGTGATCACGCCCAATCTGCCGGAAGCCGCGGCCCTGCTCGACGAGCCGGTCGCTGCAAGCGAGGCCGAGATCGAAAGCCAGGGGCGTCGCCTGCTGGCGCTCGGCTGCCGTGCGGTCCTGATCAAGGGCGGACACGGCGAGGGCGCCGAGAGCACCGACTATCTCGTCACGTCCGAAAGCACGATCGCGCTTGCGGCGCCGCGCGTTGCCACACGCAACACCCACGGCACCGGCTGTTCGCTATCGTCGGCGGTCGCGGCGGAACTCGCCAAGGGCGAGGATATGGAAAGCGCCGTGCGCAACGCCAAGACCTGGATCAGCGCGGCCATCGGCGCCGCCGACCGCTTCACCGTCGGTCATGGCCACGGGCCGATCCATCATTTCCACAAGTTCTACTGAGGCGGGCACCATCTGAGCGCACGCCTCGTCCTTCGAGACGACCGCTGCGCGGTCTCCTCAGGATGAGGCTAAGCAGCACCGTGCCCATTGAAACTTCTGCCGCGCATTCGGCCCTCATCCTGAGGAGCCCGCCTAAAGCGGGCGTCTCGAAGGATGGCCCCAGGAACCGTTCTCAAAGGGAAGCGCGGGGTCCTTGCGGCCCCCTGCGGCGCCATGTCGCCTGATTGTCGCATGCGACTGATATTCGCGGGGAGGGCGAGGCAAGGCGTGATTCGTATCTGAAGGTGCCTCAAAAGTTCAATCGGTCATCCCCCTGTCACGGGACATTGTTACAGGCTGGCGCATGGGAAGTTACGATGTGAGTGACGAGAGCCCGGAGCGGCGCTTTCGCACGTTGTTCATCTCCGACGTTCATCTCGGAGCCCGCGGTTCTCAAGCCGATCTTCTGCTCGACTTCCTGCGTTACCATGATGCCGACACGATCTATCTCGTCGGCGACATCGTCGACGGCTGGGCGCTGAAATCGAGCTGGAACTGGCCGCAATCCCACAACGACCTCGTGCAGAAGCTGCTGCGCAAGGCGCGCAAGGGCGCCAAGGTCGTCTACATTCCCGGCAATCACGACGAGTTCCTGCGCAACTATTACGGCACGCATTTCGGCGGCATCGACGTGGTCGAGAACACCGTCCACACCGGCGTGGACGGCAAGCGTTATCTCGTCATCCATGGCGACATCTTCGACCTCGTGGTGCAGAACGCGCGCTGGCTCGCCCATCTCGGCGACAAGGCCTACGACTTCGCGATCCAGATGAATCGCTTCGTCAACTTCTTCCGCCGCTTGTTCGGCGTGCCCTATTGGTCGCTGTCGCAATGGGCCAAGCAGAAGGTCAAGAACGCCGTCAATTATATCGGCGCGTTCGAGCAGGCTCTTGCCGCCGAGGCGCGGCGCCACGACGCCGACGGGGTGATCTGCGGCCACATCCACTACGCCGTGATCCGCGACGAGGGCGGCATCCGCTACATGAATTGCGGCGACTGGGTCGAGAGCTGCACAGCCCTGGTCGAGCACGACGACGGCCATTTCGAGATCATCACCTGGGCGGATCATTTGCAGAAGCCGGCAGCCGTCCCGCAGGTTGCAGCCAGAGCTGCATAACAGAGGCCGCCTGATGCGCATCCTGGTCGCGACCGACGCCTGGCACCCGCAAGTCAACGGTGTGGTTCGGACGCTGACCAAGCTCGCCGACGCCGGCAAAAGCCTCGGCGTCGAATTCACGTTCCTGACGCCGCAATCGTTCCGCACCTTTGCGATGCCGAGCTATCGCGATGTGCGTCTGGCGATGCCGCGTCCCGCGCGCATTGCGAAGCTGATCGCGGAGGCGCGCCCCGACAGCATCCACATTGCCACGGAAGGGCCGATCGGCCTGATGGTCCGCCGCTATTGCCGCCAGCGCAGGCTGCCGTTCACGACCAGCTTCCACACCCGCTTTCCCGAATATGTCCGCGCCCGCGTGCCGGTGCCGGGCTCGCTGATCTGGCGGGCGCTGCGCCGCTTCCACAGCGCCAGCCGCGCCGTGATGGCGGCAACGCCGGCGCTCGCCCGCGAGCTGACCGAGCGCGGCTTCGACAATGTCGTGCTGTGGCCGCGCGGCGTCGACACCCAGCTGTTTCACCCCCGCGCCATCGACCTCTGCCTGCCGGCGCCGGTGTTCCTGTCGGTCGGCCGCGTCGCGGTGGAGAAGAATCTCGAGGCCTTCCTCGATCTCGATCTGCCCGGGACCAAGGTGATCGTCGGTGACGGCCCCGCGCGCGCCTCGCTGGAAGAGGCCTATCCCGATGCGATCTTCCTCGGCGAGAAGCACGGCGAGGAACTGGCTGACATCTATGCGGCCGCCGACGTCTTCGTGTTTCCGAGCAAAACCGACACGTTCGGCCTGGTGCTGCTGGAAGCGCTCGCGAGCGGCCTGCCGGTGGCCGCTTTCCCGGTGAAGGGCCCCCGTGACGTCATCGGCGAGGCCCCGGTCGGGGCCCTCGATCACGACCTGCGCAGCGCCTGCTTCGCGGCGCTGGATATCTCCCGGCAGGACTGTGTCGAATTCGCCGCCAATTACACCTGGGAAGCCTCTGCAAGGGCCTTTGTGGCCAGCATCGAGGCGGTCAGCGCGGTGCTGCCTGGCCGGAACGGCGCGGAACAGCCGCGCTTCGTGGCCTAGAGCTATCTCGATCCGATGGATCGAAATAGCTCTAGATTCTTGTTTTGACGCGTTTTCTTCACGCGAACCGGTGCCCACTTCGCTTGAGAACGCTATGGGGAAAATCCTCGCGCTGAGGTGTCTTGCCCGGGCCTCATCGGCCGCGATAACATTCGGCCATGACCGAACAGCCCCTCCCGATCGGCCCCGCCGATATCGACGCCGCAGCGCGCGTGATCGCGCCCTACGCCATCCGCACCCCGCTGTTGTCCTTTCCCGTGCTCAACGAGCGCGTCGGCGCCAAGGTGTTCCTGAAACCGGAGATGCTCCAGCGCACCGGCTCGTTCAAGTTCCGCGGAGCCTTCAACAAGGTGTTCTCGATCCCGCAGGACAAGCGCGCCGGCGGCGTCGTCGCGTTCTCCTCCGGCAACCACGCCCAGGGTGTGGCGGCGGCGGCAAAAATCCTCGACATGCAGGCGACCATCGTGATGCCGGCGGATGCGCCGTTGTCGAAGCGCGAGCGCACCAAATCCTACGGCGCCGAGGTCGTGCTGTACGACCGCGACCGCGACGACCGCGAGGCGATCTCGCGCGGCATCGCCGAGAAGCGCGGCGCGACGCTGGTCAGGCCCTATGACGATCCCTTCGTGATCGCGGGGCAGGGCACTGCCGGCCGCGAGATCGCGGAAGACATGGCAACGCTCGGTCTCAGCCCCGACATCGTGGTGGCGCCGGCGTCCGGCGGCGGCTTGATCGCGGGCGTCGCGACCGCCGTGAAAGCGCGCTATCCGCAGGCCCAAATCGTGGTGGCCGAGCCCGAGGCGTTCGACGATCACGGCATCTCGCTGAGCGCAGGACATCGCGAGCCGCATCCGCCGGCGGGCCGCACCATCTGCGACGCGCTGATGGCCCTGATCCCGGGCGAGATGACCTTCGCGATCAACAGCAAGCTGCTCGCGCGGGGCGTCACCGCGTCGGACAAGGAAGTCGGCGCCGCCGTCGGCTTCGCCTATCGCGAGCTGAAGCTCGTGGTGGAGCCGGGCGGCGCGGTGGGGCTGGCCGCGCTGCTTGCGGGGCGTCTCGATGTTGCCGGCAAGAACGTCGTCATCGTGCTCTCCGGCGGCAACGTCGACGCGGATCTGTTCGCCGAGCTGGTGGCCTAGCCGTCATTCCGGGCCTGCGCCCCACGGCGCATCCCGGAACGACCAAGAACTGACATGAAGAAGGGGCAGAGCGTCGCCGCTCTGCCCCTTCTATGTGTTTGTCGATCTTGCGGATCGAACTAACCGCTTACTCGATGCAACCTCCCCCGCTTGCGGGGGAGGTCGGCGCGAAGCGCCGGGTGGGGGCTCTTTCCTTTTGGGGATTGTCCCGTTGTGGAGAGACCCTCCCCCCAAC
>NZ_PTFE01000126.1:0-17739 GCF_002936975.1 Bradyrhizobium sp. AC87j1 | reverse complement strand
TGGTAATGGAACGGGCGGGAGACCGAGCCGGCTCACGGCGTCAAGCGCCAAGGACCCAACGGCTTCCCGCCCAACCCCATCCTGACAGACTTCCAAGACACAGGGACCCATAGCCACAGGGAGTGGTTTGACGAAGACTCGGAGTGACCTGTCGCGCCCCACAATTTCTGTCTGTGGTTATGGATCCCCGCGTTCGCGGGGACGACACCGAGTGTGCGGCGCGCGCTATACACCTCAATCCCTGTTGTTCGGCGTCTGGATGAATCCGCGATTATGCGTCGGGCTGATCAGCACCTCGTTGATGCAGACTCTGGCCGGCATGCTCGCGATGAAGGCGATGGTGCGGCCGAGATCTTCCGATTGCAGCATCCTGGCCTGCTCGTCCTCGCTCGGCACCACCGGGCGCAATTTCAAGATCGGCGTCGCCACCTCGCCCGGCATCAGGCAGCAGGCGCGCAGGCCGTTGACGCATTCGTCCATATTGAAGGAATGGGTCAGCGCCAGCACCGCATGCTTGGTCGTGGTGTAGGCCGGGCCCGGCATCTTCGAGACGTGGCGGCCGGCCCAGGACGAGACGTTGATGATCGCGCCGTCCTGCTGCTTGCGCATCGTCGGCAGCACCGCGCGCATGCAATAGAGCACGCCGTTGAGATTGACCTGGACCAGTGTGTCCCAGCCCTCCAGTTCCATGTCCTTCCAGCTGCGCTTGGGAACATTGATGCCGGCATTGTTGACCAGGAGGTCGATGCGGCCGTGCCTGGCGACGATCTGATCGGCGGCTTTCTGGGCTTCCGCAGCGCTGGAGACGTCCAGCGCGATGGCCTCGGCCGCCCCGCCCGCCTTGGTGATCTTGGCAACCACGGTATCCAGGGCGTCCTTGCGTCGGCCCGAGACCACCACCGTCCAGCCGTCGGCCGCCAGCGCCTCGGCGCCGGCCTCTCCGATCCCGCTGCCGCCGCCCGTGACCCAGGCCACGCGTTTCCCAGCTTTTGTCATGCAAACTGTCTCCGTTGCTTCATCGGGGCGGTTTTTGCTAATCCAGCCCTCGGTTTGACCGGCCTTCACCGGCGAGGAATGTTGCATGAACCCAGCTGCCAACGCCAACCTGTTCTCGCGCCTGTTCGACGGCCTGGACGATCCGAAGCGCCTCGCGATCGAGACGCATGACGGTGGCCATATCAGCTATGGCGAGCTGATCGCGCGGGCCGGACAGATGGCGAATGTGCTGGTCGCGCGCGGCGTGAAGCCGGGCGACCGCGTCGCGGTGCAGGTCGAAAAGTCCGTCGCCAATATCGTGCTGTATCTCGGCACGGTCAGGGCCGGCGCGGTCTATTTGCCGCTCAACACCGCCTATACGCTGAACGAGCTCGACTACTTCATCGGCGACGCCGAGCCGTCGCTGGTGGTCTGCGATCCCTCCAAGGCCGAGGGCCTCGCCCCGATCGCCGCCAAGGTGAAGGCCGGGGTCGAGACGCTCGGAGCTGACGGCAAGGGCTCGCTGACGGAAGCCGCCGACAAGGCCAGCCCCGAATTCGCGACTGTCGCGCGGGCGAACGACGATCTCGCGGCCATCCTCTACACCTCGGGCACCACGGGCCGCTCCAAGGGCGCGATGCTGACGCATGATAATCTGGCATCGAACTCGCTCTCGCTCGTCGGCTACTGGCGCTTCACCGACAAGGACGCGCTGATCCACGCGCTGCCGATCTATCACACCCATGGCCTGTTCGTGGCGACCAACGTGACGCTGTTCGCGCGGGCGTCGATGATCTTCCTGCCGAAGCTCGATCCGGATTTGATGATCAAGCTGATGGCGCGCGCCACGGTGCTGATGGGCGTGCCGACCTTCTACACGCGCTTGCTCCAGAACCCTGCGCTGTCGAAGGAGACGACCAAGCATATGCGGCTGTTCATCTCGGGCTCGGCGCCGCTGCTGGCGGAGACCCATCGCGAATGGTCGGCGCGCACGGGGCACGCGGTGCTCGAGCGCTACGGCATGACCGAGACCAACATGAACACGTCGAACCCCTATGACGGCGAGCGCGTGCCCGGCGCAGTCGGCTTTCCCTTGCCCGGCGTCTCCGTGCGCGTGACCGAGCCCGAGACGGGCAAAGAGCTGCCGCGCGAAGAAATCGGCATGATCGAGGTCAAGGGACCGAACGTCTTCAAGGGCTATTGGCGCATGCCGGAGAAGACCAAGTCCGAATTCCGCGACGACGGCTTCTTCATCACCGGCGATCTCGGCAAGATCGACGCCAAGGGCTACGTCCACATCCTCGGCCGCGGCAAGGATCTCGTGATTTCCGGCGGCTTCAACGTCTATCCGAAGGAAATCGAGAGCGAGATCGACGCCATGCCGGGCGTGGTGGAATCCGCCGTGATCGGCGTGCCGCATGCCGATTTCGGCGAGGGCGTCACGGCGGTGTTGGTCTGCAACAAGGGCGCCGATGTCACTGAAGCCGCTGTGCTGAACGCGCTCGACGGACGGATCGCAAAGTTCAAGATGCCCAAGCGCGTCTTCGTCGTCGACGAGCTGCCGAGGAACACCATGGGCAAGGTGCAGAAGAACATCTTGCGGGATACGTACAAGGATATTTACGCGAAGAAGTGAGGGGACTCGTCGCAGGTTGCGACGAGGAGCATCCACAAAACACGCTGTCATGCCCCGGCTTGACCGGGGCATCCAGTACGCCGCAGCCTTTCGAGGCAAGCACTGCCGTCTCTGGAATACTGGATCGCCCGATCAAGTCGGGCGATGACGGCGGAGTGTGTGGTAAGCGCTATGGCACACGCCACTCACAGCCCGCCGACCAGACTCATCACAAACCGGCTGCCGACGATAAACAGATAACACCCGAACGCGACTTCCAGCGTCCGCTTCGACATCGCATGCGCGGCTCTCACGCCCAGCGGCGCGGTGACGAGGCTCATCGGCATCACCAGCACGGCGCCGATCAGCGAGACGTAGCCGAGCGCGAACGGCACTTGTAGCGCTGCGACGGCCGGATAGTTCGCCGCCGCCGGCCAGCCCGCATAGATGTAGCCGAACGCGCCGGGGATCGAGATCAGCACCGCGAGTGCCGATGACGTCGCGACCGCCTGATGGATCGGACGGCTGTAGAAGGTCATCAGCAGGTTCGAGAACAGGCCGCCGCCGATGCCCATCAGCGTCGAAAGAATACCGACGCAGAAGCCGTAGACGCGCATCAAGGGACCCTTCGGCAGGTCGTCGCCCAACTTCCAGCCATCGCGCGCGAAGATGAGGCGCGCCGCAGCGGAATAGGCGACGCAGACGAACACGATCTTGAACAGCCGCTCCGGCGCATAGCGCGCGATGACGCTGCCGGTGACGACGCCGATCACGATCGGCAACCACCAGACCCTCAGGATGACCATGTCGACGGCGCCGCGCTTGTAATGCGCCTGGAACGAACGGATCGAGGTCGGGATGATCACCGCGAGCGAGGTGCCGATGCAGAGCGGCATGCGCACCTCCAGCGGCACGCCGGCGATGCGAAAGCATTCGTAGAACACCGGCACGAGAATCGCGCCCCCGCCGATGCCGAACACGCCGGCCAGGAATCCCGAAAGCGCGCCGGTTGCGATCAGCAGCAGCGCGAGCTCGACGATGTCCTTGATATCAAGTCCTGCAATCACCCCTGACCTGCCCGGCGACTGGTCGCAACTTCTCCGAGACGAGGGTTCGAAGACGGCTGCGTTCGGCAGCTTTAGGCGATCTGGGTTGTTCGGTCGACGCAGCGGACGTCCCGGCTGGGGTGGAATGCGGGCTGCGCATATCCGCGGTTCCAGCGAAACCGAGCCAGCGTGCGGCGGCCCGAGTCGCCTTGGCGCTAGAGAGGCGGCTACGGCCGACACGGACCGATTGGTGCGAGCGGCAAGCGGCGAGCAGGGGGTTAGAGGCGTTCCAATAGTGATTTCAATGCGCCCTGCGCACGCCACGAAGTAATGAATTAACATTCTCAGTTTCGCTGGCGGACCGACGCCCTGGTATACCAAGCCCCTGATTGGCCTTGCTTCATCAAGGCTCTAGAGCTGAACCACCGTTCGATTTATGGCAATTTGGAGATTGCGCAGGCCAAATCGACTCCGTAAATAGAGCCGACCTTTCCGATCCCCGCGCGCCCCCTGCTGGGCCGCCATAAAACATCAAAGCCCATGACCGCACGGATCGAACGACCCCTCTCGCCGCACATGCAAGTGTACCGCTGGACGCTGACGATGGCTCTGTCCATCATCCATCGCGCCACCGGTATTGCCCTCTATTTCGGAACCCTGCTGCTGGTCTGGTGGCTGGTTGCTGCGGCTTCCGGCCCGGCGGCTTACACGCACGTCCAGGCCTTCGCCGGCAGCATCATCGGGCGGCTGATCGTGTTCGGATACACCTGGGCGCTGATGCACCATATGCTCAGCGGCATCCGGCATTTCGTGTGGGACCTCGGCTACGGCTTCAAGGCCAATGAGCGGGAAGCGCTGACCTGGGGCGCCCTGATCGGCGGCATCGCGCTGACGGTGCTGATCTGGATCATCGCCTATGCGAACGGAGGTGGACGATGAGCGCATCCGAAACGCCGAAGCGCAGCCTGCGCACCCCGCTCGGCCGCGTCCGCAATCTCGGCGCCGCGCATTCCGGCACGTCCGATTTCTGGCGCCAGCGCATCACCGGCGTCGCCATGACGCTGCTGATGATCCCGGCGCTGGTGATCATCGTGATGCTGCTCGGCCGCAACCAGGTCTACGCTGCGCAGACCCTGAGCTCCATTCCCGTCGCGGTGATCCTGCTCCTCTTCATCTTCGCCAGCGCCTGGCACATGAAGATCGGCATGCAGGTGGTGATCGAGGACTACGTCCATAACGAGAAGCTGAAGCTCGTCTCGATCATGCTCAACAATTTCTTCTCGGTCGCCGTGGCGCTCGCCTCGACCTACGCGATCCTGAAACTGTCCTCCGGAGTGTAACCCCATGGCCACCACAACGAATGGCACGGGCAACGGCGCTCCCGCCACCAACGGCAAAGCCTATCCGATCGAAGACCACACCTATGACGTCGTCGTGGTCGGCGCCGGCGGCGCGGGTCTGCGCGCCGTGGTCGGCTGCGGCGAAGCGGGCCTGCGCACCGCCTGCATCACCAAGGTGTTTCCGACCCGTTCGCACACGGTGGCGGCGCAGGGCGGCATCTCCGCCTCGCTCGGCAACATGCACAAGGACGACTGGCGCTGGCACATGTACGACACCGTGAAGGGGTCGGACTGGCTCGGCGACCAGGACGCGATCGAATACATGGTGCGCAACGCGCCCGAGGCGGTCTACGAGCTCGAGCATTGGGGCGTTCCGTTCTCGCGCACCGAGGACGGCAAGATCTATCAGCGCCCGTTCGGCGGCATGACCATGGACTACGGCAAGGGCCAGGCGCAGCGCACCTGCGCCGCCGCCGACCGCACCGGTCACGCCATGCTGCACACGATGTACGGCCAGTCGCTGCGCCACGCCGCCGAGTTCTTCATCGAGTTCTTCGCCATCGACCTGATCATGGACGACCAGGGCACCTGCCGCGGCGTCATCGCGCTCAAGCTCGACGACGGCACGCTGCACCGCTTCCGCGCCCAGACCGTGATTTTAGCGACCGGCGGCTATGGCCGCGCCTATGCCTCCTGCACCTCGGCCCACACCTGCACCGGCGATGGCGGCGGCATGGTGCTGCGCGCCGGCCTGCCGATGCAGGACATGGAGTTCGTGCAGTTCCACCCGACCGGCATCTACGGCTCGGGCTGTCTCGTCACCGAGGGCGCCCGCGGCGAAGGCGGCTATCTCGTCAACTCCGAAGGCGAGCGCTTCATGGAGCGCTACGCGCCGTCGGCCAAGGACCTCGCCTCGCGCGACGTCGTCTCGCGCGCGATGACCATCGAGATCCGCGAAGGCCGCGGCGTCGGCAAGAAGAAGGACCACATCTTCCTGCATCTGGACCATCTCGATCCCGCGGTGCTGGCCGAGCGGCTGCCGGGCATCTCGGAATCCGCAAAGATCTTCGCCAATGTCGACGTGACGCGCGAGCCGATCCCGATCGTGCCGACCGTGCACTACAACATGGGCGGCATCCCCACCAACCATCACGGCGAAGTCCTGACCAAGAAGGACGGCGACGACAACGCCATCATCCCCGGCCTGATGGCGATCGGCGAAGCCGCCTGCGTCTCCGTGCACGGCGCCAACCGCCTCGGCTCCAACTCGCTGATCGACCTCGTCGTGTTCGGCCGCGCCGCAGCGCTCCGCCTCGCCGAGAAGCTGACGCCTAATGCCAAGCAGCCGGAGCTGCCGGCGAACTCGTCCGAGCTCGCGCTCGGCCGCCTCGACCATTACCGCTACGCCTCCGGCGGCACGCCGACCGCAAAGCTGCGCGAAGGCATGCAGCACGTGATGCAGAGCAATTGCGCGGTGTTCCGCACCGGCGAAGTCCTGAGCGAGGGCCAGAACCTGATCGAGAAGGTCCACAGCGGCATCACCGACATCGCCGTGTCCGACCGCTCGCTGGTGTGGAATTCGGACCTCGTCGAGACGCTCGAGTTCGACAATCTGATCTCGCAGGCGGTGGTGACGATGAACTCGGCCGCCAACCGCACCGAGAGCCGCGGCGCGCATGCGCGCGAGGACTTCTCCGACCGCGACGACAAGAACTGGATGAAGCACACGCTGGCCTGGCTGGACGATGCCGGCAAGGTCAAGATCGAGTACCGCCCGGTTCACGACTACACCATGACCAACGACGTGCAGTACATCCCGCCGAAAGCGCGTGTGTACTGAGCGAACATTAGCCGTCATTCCGGGGCGATGCGCAGCATCGAGCCCGGAATCTCGAGATTCCGGGTCTGGTCCTTCGGACCATCCCGGAATGACGAAAGGTTAGAGCAATGGTTGAATTCGCACTTCCGAAGAACTCCAAGATTTCCGGCGGCAAGACCTGGCCGAAGCCCGCGGGCGCGACCGAGACCCGCGAGTTTCGCGTCTATCGCTGGAATCCGGACGACGGCAAGAATCCGAGCGTCGACACTTATTACGTCGACACCAACGATTGCGGCCCGATGGTGCTGGACGGCCTGATCTGGATCAAGAACCACATCGACCCGTCGCTGACCTTCCGCCGCTCCTGCCGCGAAGGCGTCTGCGGCTCCTGCGCGATGAACATCGACGGCCAGAATACGCTCGCCTGCACCCGCTCGATGCACGACGTGAAGGACGGCGCGGTGAAGATCAATCCGCTGCCGCACCAGCCGGTCGTGAAGGACCTCGTCCCCGACCTCACCAACTTCTACGCCCAGTACGCATCGGTCGAGCCGTGGCTGAAGACGACCTCGCCGACGCCGCAGAAGGAATGGAAGCAGAGCCACGAGGACCGCGAGAAGCTCGACGGCCTCTACGAGTGCATCCTGTGCGCCTGCTGCTCGACCTCGTGCCCGAGCTATTGGTGGAACAGCGAACGTTATCTCGGTCCCGCCGCGCTGCTCCAGGCCAACCGCTGGGTGTCCGATTCGCGCGACGAGGCGACCGGCGAACGGCTCGACGATCTCGAGGATCCGTTCCGCCTCTACCGCTGCCACACCATCATGAATTGCGCCAAGGCCTGCCCGAAGGGACTGAACCCGGCCGAAGCCATCGCCGAGCTCAAGCTCAAGATGGTCGAGCGCCAGATCTAACGAGCCGTGCTGCGTGACACCCGCCGCCAGGTGTCACGCGGTGCCCTGTCACGCCGTGCCCTGCCGATGCTCGGCATCGCGCTTGTTCGCGGACCGGGCTGGCGCGCTTGCCTTTGAAGTCCCGTGCTCGGCCGCCCGGCGCAATTGGCGGTCGGTCACGCGCAGCTTGATCTCGTCCGAAGCAAGCGCGGCGAGACTGGCGAGGATCTGCTTCTGGGTGTCGTCGAGCGTGCGGGGCCGGGTGTCGATCACGCAGAGCGACCCGAGCGTGAAGCCGTCGGGATCTACCACCGGGCATCCAGCGTAGAACCGAAACCCGAGTTCTCCCAGCACCGCCGGATTTTCAGCGAAGCGCGGGTCGGTCGCGAGGTTCTCCGCGACCATAATGTCCTGCTGCAAAATGGTGTAATTGCAGAACGCCCAGCCGCGCGGCGTATCGGCCATGTCGAGCCCGTAGCGCGATTTGAACCATTGCCGGGTCGGGGTGAGCAGCGTCAGCAATGCGACGGGAGCGTCGAGGCTACGCGCGGCCAACCAGGTCAGACGATCGAAGGCATCCTCCGGCGGCGTGTCGACAAGGCCGGAACGTTCGAGCGCCACGAGGCGCTGGCCCTCATTGGCCGGGAACGGGAAAGATGGCGGCGTCTCGAAGGGGAGCGGAGGCTCGATCGCGCCCCGGATCGCGGCCTCGACCCCCTCGGGTAACGCGGACAATCCCTCGATGAACCTCGTCATCCCGATGTCAGCTGCCGAGCGTCCGACAACCAGAATCTGCGTGCCCCCGAGGGCCGGATCAGAGCGCAGGCTCTCCAGCAGGGCCAACCTGCCGGCATCCGATGGTTCGGCCTCGACGACAACGGCTGCCGGGAGCCGGGAGCCGATCGCAAGCAGCGCCGCATAGACGTCGGTGTAGCGCTCGACGACACAGTGTTTGACCTTCGCAAGCGCCGCTTCGTAATCGGCCATGCGGTCCGGACGCGCAATCACGATCACCCGTGCAGAAGCAGTCATCGTCTGAGCCGGGCCGGTGATCTGCGCGAGCACGTCGCTGCGGTAAACGCGTCGATGACCGCCCGGGGTCTTCCAGGAGGGGATCGTCCCGCCTTCGATCAGAAGCTGCGCGGTACGGATCGAGACCCCCAAGATCTTGGCAGCCTCCGCCGTCGTCAGGATGTCCTTATCCATCGAGCCCATCTTTGCCCCGACCGTGCCGCCGGCCTGTCCCCGACCTCACAATGTCGTGCTCCCTGTCCCGTTGACAAGGGCATGTTCGTCCTATTTTGATAAATTTGATGATAATGATAGATTTAATAAATCTGATAGAGTGGATGCGCGCTGTTTGGCAGATACGCAGCGTGCATCCTCATCCCTTCAGAAGGAGCAAGCAATGTCCTGACAGCCCAAACCCTCATCCTTCCCGCGAAGCCGGGCAGCCGTCCTCGCCCAAGCCAAGCCGCGCCCCGGTCAAGCCGCCCATGGCGCGTCAGCTGCGGGAAAGGCGCGATCCGTGATGCGCCCTTTCCGACCAGCGTGACAGCCGACGACCCGCTCCCCCTTTCTCACCCCGCGTCTGCCCGGAGCTCGCAGTCCGGCCGCGCGCAACTGCCTGGAGTTATCTCATGAAAGACGTCCTGCCTTCCGATCTGCCGGAGTTTGCCGATCGCGCGGCTGCCAACCAGCGCCAGCTCGGCGAGACTCTGCGCGGCAGCTACGACTTCATCGTCTGTGGCGCCGGCAGCTCAGGCTCGGTGGTTGCCCGCCGCCTCGCCGAAAATCCGTCCGTCACGGTCCTGCTGATTGAAGCGGGGGGCAACGACGAGGTGCCGACCGTCATGGACCCCGCGGCGTGGCCCGGCAACCTCGGCAGCGCGACCGATTGGGGCTTTCTCGCCGAGCCCAATCCGCATCTGAACGGCCGCGCCCTTCAGATGTCGATGGGCAAGGTTGTCGGCGGCGGGTCGAGCATCAACGTGATGCTGTGGGCGCGTGGTCACCGCAGCGACTGGGACTTCTTCGCCGAACAAAGCGGCGACGAAACCTGGGGTTACGATTCGGTCTCGGAGATTTTTCGGGAGATCGAGAACTGGCAAGGCACGCCCGATCCGCGTCATCGCGGCACCGGCGGCCCGGTCTTCGTGCAGCCGTCGCCCGATCCCGGCCCGGCCGCGTTGGCGATGCTGGACGCGGCGAAGGAGATCGGCATTCCGACGTTCGAAAGCCCCAACGGCGAGATGATGGAAGGCGATGGTGGCTGCGCCATCACGGACATCCTCGTCCGCAATGGCAGACGCAACTCCATCTTCCGTGCCTATACGTATCCCGTCCTCGATCGGCCCAATCTCACGCTGCTGACCGGAACGCAGGTCTCTCGCATCCTGATCGAGCACGGCAGGGCCGTCGGCGTCGTGGCGGTACGTGATGGCCAGACCCTGCGGATCGGCGCGGCCCGGGAAGTCGTGCTCGCGCTCGGGGCGATCCAGACGCCGGCCGTGCTGATGCGCTCCGGCATCGGCGACGAGAATGAGCTCCGAGCGCATGATATACCTGTGGTCCAGCACTTGCCCGGGGTCGGCCAGAATCTGCAGGATCACGTCTCGTTCGGGTGCATTTGGGAGTACCGCGAGCCGATCGCGCCGCGCAACACCGGCAATGCGGCGACGTTGTACTGGAAATCCCACACCGCGCTCGAATCTCCCGACCTGCTGCTCTGCCAGGTCGAGTTTCCGGTGCCGAGCCCCGAGACGGCAGGCAGGGCGCCTGCGCATGGCTGGACGATGTTTGCAGGCCTTGCTTTGCCGAAGAGCCGAGGCCGTATCAGGCTCCGAAACGCCGAACCACTTGCAGCACCTCGCATCGAAGCGAACATGCTGTCGCATCCCGACGATCTGAAGACGGCGATCGCCTGTATCGACCTCTGCCGCTCGCTCGGCAATACAAGCGCGTTCGGGCCATTGGTGGCGCGCGAGTCGATGCCCGGTCCTCTCGGCGCCGCCGAGATGGAACGCTTCGTGCGCGACTCCGCGGTGACCTATTGGCACCAGACATGCTCGGCGAAGATGGGACGCGATGCGATGTCCGTGGTCGACAACAAGCTCAGGGTCTACGGGATCGACCGGCTTCGCATTGCCGATGGCTCGGTGATGCCGCGGATCACTACGGGCAACACGATGGCGCCATGCGTCCTCATCGGAGAGAAGGCGGCCCGCTCACTGCGCGAGGAGCACGAGATCTGATCGCTTGTCCCGATCGTGCGATGGATACAGGTGTGGTGGCGTCCCCTCCAGATCCGCACGCGAATCTGCCGCCCCTCGACCGAAGAGGCGAGGGGCGGCACTCACTCGGCAGGCGTAAAGCTGCAGCTTCATTGCGATCCGAGAAGTGCGTCTGCGCGATCATCAAGTCGGTTCCCCCACCTTTGCTGCCGGCGACTGAAAGCCCTGCCGACCCGCGGTTGAATCGAGCGGAACATTCCAAGTTTCGCGTGAATTCGAGCAAAATCGTTCATACGGGACATACTTTATCCCATGATATTGCAACTCATGGTTGTTGTGGCAAGCTACTTCCTTCCGGGTAAGAAATTCAGCTAAGTTTCGGTCAGGGACGGAGCGACTGTGCAGAGGGCGCAACGCAATTCGCTGAGGCTGTTGCAGTGGATGATGGCGGCATCCCTGGCGCTGCCGGTTGCGCTGTTCGTCATCACCTCCGCGATCTCCTACACCTCGACCAGGGACATCGCCGACCGGGAGATCGAGCGCACGCTCGACGTCGTGCATGAGCACGCGCTCAAGGTGTTCGAGACCATCGATCGCAGCCTGGCCGAGCTCAACGAGGTCGTGCGCGGCCTTCCCGACGACACCATCCGCGCCCGCGAGCCGGCGCTGCACCGCCGCCTGAGGCGGCTGACCGATTCGCTGCCGCAGCTCAAATCGGCCTGGATCTTCGACGCGGAGGGAAAAGCGCTGGTCAACAGCCTCGCCTCGCCGCCGCCGGAGCTCCGCTTTGCAGACCGCGACTATTTCTACGCTCATGTCGACCAAACCATCGGCAGCTTCATCGGCACGGCCCTGACACCCCGTCCGCCCTATCAGGGCGCGCGCTTCTTCGGGATGAGCCGCCGCCGCGACTCCGACGACGGCGGCTTCATCGGGGTGATCCAGGCCTCCGTCCTGCCCGAATATTTCGAGAGTTTCTATGCGCGGATCGGCTCCGATGCCGGCAGCTTCTTCGCGATGGGACGCGCCGACGGTGTGCTGCTCGCGCAGTTCCCGCGGCTCGAGCGCGACCTTCGGCTCGATCCGACCGGACCGGTCGGCCGGGAAATCGCGGCGCGGCCCGCGCACGGCCTCATCACGGTCGCCTGGCCGTCGGACGGGATCGAGCGCCGCATTGGCTATCGGCGCGTCGCCGAATATCCGATCTATGTCAGCGCCGGGCTCGAGACCTCGGCGATCCGCGCGCGCTGGCTTGCCACCATGGGCCAGCATCTGGTGTTCGGCATTCCCGCCACCGCACTTCTTTTTCTGCTGTTGGCGCTGGCATTGCGGCGCACCCAGCACCTTCAGGCCGAAGCCGCCAAGCGGCGTGAGGCCGAGGAGGCACTCAAGCACAGCCAGCGCCTGGAGGCGCTCGGACAGCTCACCGGCGGCGTCGCGCATGATTTCAACAATCTGCTGACGGTGATCCGCGCCTCGGTCGACCTGTTGAACCGGCCGCAACTGACGGAGGAGCGGCGGCAGCGCTACATCACGGCCATAGCGGACGCGGTGGCGCGCGCGGCCAAGCTGACCTCGCAGCTGCTCGCCTTTGCGCGGCGTCAGACCCTGAAGCCGGAGGTGTTCGACGTCGGCGAGCGGATGCAGGCGCTGCACGACATGCTGGCGCCGCTGCTGGGGCCGGCCATCGAGATCACCATGCGCCTGCCCACCGAGCCCTGCCTCGTCCATGCCGATGCCGGCCAGTTCGAGACAGCGCTGATCAACATGGCGACCAACGCGCGCGATGCCATGCAGGGCAAGGGCAGGATCGTTTTCACGGTCGAGGCCGCGACGACCGTTCCGGACACGCTGGCCCATGCCCCAGGCAGCCAGAACTTGGTAAGCCAAAGCTTGGGAAGCCAGAGCTTGGCAAACCAGAACCTGGCAAACCGTGGCTTCATCAGCGTGACCGTCAGCGACACCGGCATCGGCATTCCTGCCGCACGACTGGAGCGCATCTTCGAGCCGTTCTTCACCACCAAGCAGGTCGGCCATGGCACCGGCCTCGGCCTGTCCCAGGTGTTCGGCTTCGCCCGGCAATCCGGCGGCGAGGTGACGGTGACGAGCGAGGTCGGGCACGGAAGCACCTTTGCGCTCTATCTGCCGCGCGTGCCGCCGGACCTGCTGCCGCAGCGGCAGGCGCCGAACACGGCGCCGGCGGTGGCCGGCAGCGGCATGTCGGTGCTGCTGGTCGAGGACAATATCGAGCTTGCCAATTTCGCCGCCGATGGCCTCACCGAGCTCGGCTACAGCATCACGCTGGTCGACAACGCAACCGACGCTCTCGCCGAGCTCGTCATGGACGCGGATCGCTTCGACGTCGTGTTTACGGACGTGGTGATGCCTGGGATGACCGGGCTCGATCTGGCGCAGGCGATCCGCGACCGCGGCATCGACGTGCCGGTCGTGCTGACCACGGGCTACAGCCAGGCCCTGTCGCAAGAGGGTGTGACCGGTTTCGAGCTGGTGCAAAAGCCCTATTCGATCGAGGAATTGTCGCGCGTTCTCCACCGGGCGGCCCGGATCCGGCGCGTCCGGGACGGCGCCGCCGAATGAGGTGTCAAGCGGAACCCGAGGGAACCGGTTGATTTCCTTCGCGTTGTCCGCTCATGCAAAAGCCGGCCGCCAAGCGCGAACAGGGCCCCAAACCGCCCATCGTCGGGATCAAGGGGGAGAATGGCGACGAGGTCGCCGCGCCACCGCCGGAAGTGCTCGAGCCTGACCCGGAGCTAACGCCCGAGGAAGCCGAGCAGGCCCGCAAGGATTATCTGCTGACGCGGTTCTGGATCAGCGCGCGCGGCTTCTGGGGACGCACCGGCGATCGCCTCGCCTGGCCGTTCTCGCTCGGCCTCGGCGCGCTGATCGTCCTGACCGTCGGCTTCCAGTACGGCATCAATGTCTGGAACCGGGCGATCTTCGACGCGATCGAGAAACGCGATGCGACCACCGTCTTCCATCTCACCGCGTTGTTCTTCCCGCTTGCGATCGGCAGCATCGTGCTCGGCGTTATCCAGGTGTTCGCGCGCATGGGCATCCAGCGGCGCTGGCGGGCCTGGTTGACTGCGAGCGTGCTGACGCGGTGGCTCAATAACGGGCGCTATTACCAGCTCAACCTCGTCCGCGGCGACCACGAGAATCCGGAATACCGGATTGCGGAGGATCTGCGCATCGCGACCGATTCGCCGGTCGATTTCCTCGCGGGCGTCACCTCGGCGCTGCTGTCGGCCGCGACCTTCATCGTCGTGCTCTGGACCATCGGCGGTGCGCTCACCGTCACGCTTGGCGGATCGACGCTCACCATTCCCGGCTTCCTCGTGATCGCCGCGATGCTCTACGCCGCGATCGCGTCCGGCTCGATCCTGGTGATCGGCCGTCAGTTCGTCCAGGTCTCCGAGGACAAGAACCAGGCCGAGGCCGATTTCCGCTATACGCTGACACGCGTGCGCGAGAACGGCGAGAGCATCGCGCTGCTCGGCGGCGAGGAGGAAGAGCGCGACGGCATCGACCGCAATTTCACGAGCGTGCTCAGGCAATGGGCGCGGCTCGCCGGCCAACACATGCGCACCACGCTGGTGTCGCAGGGATCGAGCCTGGTTGCGCCCGTCGTGCCGCTTTTGCTTTGCGCGCCGAAATTCCTCGACGGCAGCATGACGCTGGGACAGGTGATGCAGGCGGCCTCCGCCTTCACCATCGTGCAGAGCGCGTTCGGCTGGCTGGTCGACAATTATCCGCGGCTCGCCGACTGGAATGCCTGCGCGCGCCGCATCGCCTCGTTGATGATGTCGCTCGACGGCCTCGAACGCGCCGAGCAAGGCGATGGCCTCGGCCGCATCAAGCGCGGCGAGACCCGCAACGACGCCATGCTGGAGATGAAGGATCTCTCGGTCACACTCGACGACGGCACGGCCGTGGTCGGCGAGACCGAGGTGGTGATCGAGCCCGGCGAACGGCTGCTGGTCGCCGGCGAATCCGGCACCGGCAAGAGCACGCTGGTGCGCGCGATCGCAGGCCTCTGGCCCTGGGGCGGCGGCAGCGTCAATTTCCATGCCGACCGGCGCCTGTTCATGCTGCCGCAGCGGCCTTACGTGCCCTCGGGGTCGCTGCGCCGCGCGGTCGCCTATCCCGGTGCCGCCGACCACTGGACCGTGGAGGAGATCGGCGAAGCCCTGCACAAGGTCGGCCTCGATCATCTCAAGGAGAAGATCGAGGACGAGGGTCCGTGGGACCAGACGCTATCAGGCGGCGAGAAACAGCGTCTCGCCTTCGCGCGACTGTTGCTGCACAACCCCGATATCGTCGTGCTGGATGAGGCGACCTCGGCGCTCGACGAGAAGAGCCAGGACAAGATGATGAAGACGGTCACCGACGAGCTGCCGAAGGCGACCATCGTCAGCGTCGCGCACCGTGCCGAGCTGGAAGCCTTCCACAGCCGCAAGATCGTGCTGGAGCGCCGCAAGGGCGGCGCCAAGCTCGTCAGCGACATCGAGCTGATCCCGCGCAAGGGCAAGCGCCGGCTGCTCGGCCGATTTCTGCGGCAGCGCAAGGCACCGAAGAAGGCGGCGTGAGGAAAGCTACATCACGCACATTCTCTCCGTCGTCCCGGACAAGCTGCGTGCAGATCCGGGACCCATACCCACAGGGAGGAGTTTGGCGATGACTCGGAGTGCGCATCTCGCATCAGACTCCTCCCTGGGGTTATGGGTCCCCGCCTTCGCGGGGACGACAGCGAGATTGTGGCTCGCATCGAGCGTTGGAGTCCCGCGCAAAACCGGCTATGCATGCGCCGCTTGCAACGAGGATCGCCTGCTTGACGACCGACAACGCCCCTTCGTCCGCGCCGTTCGGCGCGTTTGCGCCCAATGCGGCGCAGGCTGCGATCATTCGCCTCGCACAGCAGTCGGGGCTGAAGCGCGGCGCGTTCCGGCCCTGGATGTCGCGGCTGGTCAACCTGCTGCGCGGTGGCCCGGTCGACGTGCAATATCAGGGCGCATCGTTCCGCCTCTATCACCAGGGCAGCGCGACCGAGCGCGGCGCACTGTTCAATCCCGATTATAATCTCGACGAGCTCGACTTCCTGCGCCAGCATACCCCGGCGGGCGGCACCTTCGTCGACGTCGGCGCCAATGTCGGCACGTTTGCGCTGGTGATGGCGCGGCAGGTCGGCACCACAGGCAAGGTGGTCGCGATCGAGCCACATCCGCTGACGTTTGGACGGCTTTCGTTCAACCACGCCGCGTCGAAGACGGCGCAAGTGCGCCTGGTGCAGGCTGCGGCCGGCGACAGCGACGGCGAGCTGATGATCGAGAGCGGCGGCGGTAATCTTGGCGCCACGCACGTCGTCACCGGCACGGCGAGCGCCGAGGCGATCAAGGTGCCGTCGCTGCGGCTGACACGCATTCTCGACGAAGCCGGCGTCCGCCAAGTCGATTCGCTGAAGATCGACGTCGAGGGTTTTGAGGACCGCGTGCTGATCGGCTTCTTCCGCGATGCGCCGCCCTCGCTATGGCCGCGCGCGGTCGTCATCGAGCATCTGTCACAAAACGAATGGCAGCAGGATTGTATTGCCGACATGGTCGCGCGTGGATTCGCGATCATACGCAAGACACGAAGCAATACGTTCCTCTCACGCTGACAAGGACGAAGGAGGTTACGATGATCGACCATCTGGGTTTCTCCGTCTCCGACTATGAGCGCGCCAAGGCGTTCTACGCCAAGGCGCTGGCTCCGCTCGGCTACGGCCTGATCATGGAGGTCACGGCGGAGCAGACCGGCCACGCTGCCGCCGCCGGCTTCGGCGCCAACGGTAAGCCGGATTTCTGGATCGGCGGCGAAGGCGCCATGAACAAGCCGGTGCATGTCGCGATCGCGGCCAGGGACCGCGCCACCGTCGACGCGTTCTACAAGGCGGCCATTGCGGCCGGCGGCCGCGACAACGGCCCGCCCGGCATCCGCCCGCATTACCATGCGAACTACTACGGCGCGTTCGTGCTCGACCCTGATGGCCACAACATCGAGGCCGTGTGCCACGCGCCGGAATAAGGCAGATCCAGCGCGGCGCGATGAGGGAACATCGGCGCGGCATCCTCGTTGTCTTTCTCCGGACAACTGCTCCCGATGATGCCGATGCCGATCGAACCGCCCGAGATTCCACCGGCAACACCGGGGACTCCAGCCGAACCGCCGCCCGGCATTCCGCCAGGCAATCCGCAGCCTGAAATCACGCCGCCGGTGCGCGAACCCGGCTCGCCACCGCGGCCCGACGAATTGCCGGGCCGCATGCCTGAAGAGATTCCATCGCGCGGGCCGAACGGGCCGCTGACGCCGAATCCCGCGACGGATGCAATTCCGCCGCGGGATCGCGCATGAAGCGGCCGATCACATGTGGGGCAATTGCAACCAGCGTCTGAATGCGCAATGAACGTTGCCGCAGTGATGTGATTTCCGTGCAGAAATAAATCGGGCAGCGACCGCTTCGCCCGCCACAATCCGGCCTAACGCGTAGCTGTTCATCCCAACACTTCGTCAAAGAACCTTCCGGGGAAGTTCACCACCATGACCAATCTTCGTTTCGTGCTGCTCGCGACGACGGCTCTGACCGCGATGCAATTCGCAAGCTCCGCATCGCAAGCGCAAAGTGCGCCGCCGCTCGTGGTCGCACAGGCGCAGCCTCAAGACACGGGCCCTGACGGAAAACCGAAGCAGCCGCCGAAGGGACCCGCGGCTGCGCCGCCTGCTGGGCCCGCGCGCCCGGCCGCTCCGCCGCCCGCCGCTGCACCGCC
>NZ_PTFE01000125.1:0-18123 GCF_002936975.1 Bradyrhizobium sp. AC87j1 | reverse complement strand
GCCCCAAGGACTTCCACCAGCGCTGCGGTCGCCGAGGGCGTTGGTGTCGCCAAATGCCTGCTGATGCGATCCGCCCATCATGCCGCGGATGCTGGAGAGCAGCAGCGAGCCGCCGACGACGCCGGCGGCAGCTGCCGCCGCGGTGCCGAGGAACGAGCCGCCGCCACCGCCCATCGGCGGTGCGCCATAACCCTGGCCCGGGCCCTGACCTGGAGCTTGGCCTGGACCTTGGCCGTAAGGGGGCTGGCCGTAGCCCGGCTGCGTCTGCTGCATCGCTCCGCCGCTGTTCCAGACCGGCCGCGCGTCACGTGGCGGCACGTTCGGAACCGAGCCGCGCGAGGGGCCTCCGCCGAACAGCGTATCGCGCATGGTGTCGAGGAAGCCGCCGGACTGCGCCTGCTCGGGCCCATGGGCCGCTTCCAGCTCCTGAATGCGGTTATGGGCGCGCTTCAGCGCTTCGTCCTGCAGCAGCGTGGTCTGCACCAGCGCATAGATCGCGCCGGGTGCCTTGCGCAGCCCGTCCGAGATCGCGGCGATCGCGTCGGGATCGCGCGGTGCGTTTTCCAGTTTCGAAAGCCGGTCGAAAAGGTCGTCGACGAGCTGGCGTTCCTGCGGCGTCATGATCAGTCTCCCTCGCGCAAAACAAGCGCGAAGCAGATGTAGGGTTCCATTGTGGCCCCAACAGTGCCGGCCGGATTAAATTTCGGTATGCGACAAGCTGCCTCGCGGCTGCCGGTGTCATCCCAGCGTGGCGCGGCTGTCCGCCAGCAGACGCGCGAAGCCGTCGCCGGCCAGATAGGCGTGCTCGCGTTCGCGGACATCCGTCATCGGATCGAGGCCGGCGAGGACATCGTCGACGAAGCCGGGATGGCACATCACGAGGCCGCCATCCGGCAAGCCTTCCAGGAATTGCCGCATCAAATCGCCAAAATCGGCCGCCCGCGTGAAGTCATAGGCGCCGGCAAAGCCCGGATTGAAGCTGAGCCCCGCGCTGCCGGCGCGGCGGCGGAATTGCGCGCTGAGGACGTCGAGCACGATGGCCTTGGGTGAGGCCAGCCGCTGCCTGAGCGGCAGGTCGCGGCCGCCCTGGCGCACCCAGGCGTTCGGCGCGCCTTCGCTGACCGCATCGACGAAGCCGTCGCGCACCTGCGGATAGAGCTGCACATGCTGATGGCCGTCGACGAAGTCAGGCACGCGCCCGAACGCTTCCGCAAATGCGGCAAGCTGCGCCTTCACCTCATTGCGGAAGAATTCGCGGTCGAGCCGCCGCAAAATGCCCGCGCGCAGCAGCTTCGGAAACGGCATGAACATGTCGCCGTCGAGCGGGCGGAAATGCATGGTGAGGGGGCGGAACGGCGCCGACAGCGTCACGTGCAATCCGATCGCGCAGCGGGGGCTCGTCTTCGCCGAGGCCTGAAGCGCCTCGACGTCGCTGCGCGCGATTGCAGGGCCCACCATCATCACCGAGGTGGCGTTGAGCCGGCCGCGTTCGATCAGGTCGCGGATGGCGCGGTTGACGCCCGGGCTGATGCCGTAATCGTCGGCACAGAGCCAGATCCGCCGCAGACCCGCGGCCGCGCTCATTCGGCGGCCGTCCTCTTCGCGGCCTCGTCCGCCTTGCCGGCTTCGAAGTGCTTTTCGCTATGCTCGGCGACGAAGTAGATCGGGCGCGCCTTCAGCTCGGAGAGGATCTTGCCGATATATTCGCCGACGATGCCGATCATGATGAGCTGAACGCCGCCGATCGTCATCAGGCCGATCACGAGCGAGGGATAGCCGGGCACCTGCTTGCCGGTCGTGAACACTTCCCAGAGGATCGAAAGGCCGAACAGGAAGGCGCCCCCGGCGAGAATGACGCCGAGCAGGCTGGCGAAGCGCAGGGGGGCCACCGAAAACGAGGTCAGGCCCTCGATCGACAGGCCGAGCAGGCTTGCGGCGTTGAAGGTGGTAACGCCATGGGCGCGCGCGGACGGCTCATAGTCGACGCGGATCTGGCGGAAGCCGATCCAGCTGGCGAGGCCCTTGAAGAACCGGTTGCGCTCGGGCAGCTGCCTGAGCGCTGTGACCGCGCGCGGTGACAGCAGGCGGAAGTCGCCGGCGTCCTCGGGAATCTTCTGCCGTGCCCCCCAATTGATCAGCGCGTAGAAGCCGTGCACGGCGACCCGGCGCAGGAAGGTCTCGTTGTCGCGATGCGCCTTGGCGGTGTAGACGACGTCATAGCCGTCATCGATCCAGTGCCGCACCAGCTGTTCGATCAGGGCCGGCGGATGCTGGCCGTCGCCGTCCATGAACATGACGGCGCCGAGCCGGGCATGGTCGAGGCCGGCCATCAGGGCCGCTTCCTTGCCGAAATTGCGCGACAGCGACACCACCTGGACGTCGATCGCGTCGGCCGGCAGCGCGCGGGCGATCGCCAGCGTCGTATCCTTGCTGCCGTCGTCGACATAGACGACCTCGCAAGCCAGGCGATAGCGCTCCCGCAAGGTTTTTGCGAGATCGCAGATGCGCTGGTGCAGGGCGGCAAGGCCCGCCGCCTCGTTGTAGACGGGGACGACGATCGACAGTCCCTTCGCGGCCGCGGTGCTTGCGGTCGTCGTCATGCCGGAAACGTCAGAGCCCAACGTCATCGATCAAGGTTCCAGAGGCGTTCAAAGTCATCTCAACAGCATATGGTAGCTGCCATTTGCTGTCGCAAAGCTGAACGGAAATGCTGAGCGGACCTGAGGCTCACTGCCGCAGGAACGCCTCCAGCTTGGCGAACAGCGGGTTCTCCCGGTCGAACACGTAGTCGAGCGAAACCACCGAGACGGTTTCGGCGCCATGCTCGCGCAGGAAGCTTGCCAGCGCATAGAGCTGTCCCGGCGGGCAGTGCAACGTCAGCATGCCTGACGAGGTCGGTCCGCCGAACGGGGCCTCGACGCCGAACCGGCCATGGGCTTCGCCGAGCAGCGCGGCGTCGCATTGCCGGAAGCGGGTGCGGACCTCGCGATATTTGTTGGCCCGCGCCCTTGCCGCGATGTGATCGAGGATGACGCGCGCGGTCTCCCGCGCCTGCGGCGTCCAGTTGGCCTCTTTCGAGGCGACCAGATTGGCCTGGCTGCGCAGGATCACGCCGTCGTCGAGCACCCGCAAGCCGTTGGCGGCGAGCGTCGCGCCTGTGGTGGTGATGTCGACGATCAACTCGGCGCTGCCGGCCGCCGGCGCGCCTTCGGTCGCGCCGCTGCTTTCAACAATGCGGTAATCGGTGATGCCGTGGCTCTGGAAGAAGGCGCGGGTGAGGTTGACGAACTTGGTCGCGACCCGCATCCGCATGTGATGCTGCTCGCGGAAGCCGGTGGTGACGTCGTCGAGGTCGGCCATGGTGCGAACGTCGATCCAGGCCTGCGGCACCGCGACGACGACGTCGGCATAGCCGAAGCCGAGCCCATCGATCAGCGACACGCGCTTGTCGGCGTCCGCGATGTTCTCGTGCACCAGGTCTTCCCCGGTGACGCCGAGATGCGCAAAGCCGCGCGACAGTTGCGAAGCGATCTCGCTCGCCGAGAGATAGGCGACCTCGACATGATCGAGGCCTGCAAGCGTGCCGCGATAGTCGCGGGCGCCCCCAGCCTTCGACAGCTTGAGGCCGGCACGGGCGAAGAAGGCTTCGGTATTTTCCTGAAGGCGGCCCTTGGAGGGAACGGCCAGAACGAATGGCGCGCTCATGACTTAAGCTCCCACCTTGCGGCCGATCTTCGTCAGCGCATCCACCCAGACCGAGAAGCCGACCGCGGGGATCGGCTCAGTCGATCCCAGCTGGGTCATCAGCCCGTCATAGCGGCCGCCGGCGACCAGCGGCTCGGCGCCGTTGCCCCGGTGATGCAGCTCGAATTCGAAGCCGGTGTAATAGTCGAGGCCGCGCCCGAACGCGGTCGAGAAGCGCGTCTGCTTCACGTCGATGCCGCGCGCCGCCATGAAGCCGACCCGGCTCTCGAACTGGTCGATCGCAGCCGTGAGGTCGAGCTTCGCGTCGGCAGTGAGCGCGCGCAGCTCGGCGATGGCATCGTCGGGATTGCCTGCGATCGTCAGGAAGCGCTTGAGCACGGTGATCGCCTCGCGCGGCAGCGCGCCGCCCTTCAGCGTCGATTGCTCGAGGAAGCGATCGGCGATCTCGGCCGTGGTGCGTCCCCCGACATTGGTGGTGCCGGCGATCGACATCAGATCGGTGACGAAGGCGAGCGCCGCCTTGCGGTCGGAGCCGGCGAGGGCGGCGAGCACGCCCTCATATTCGCTGCGGGTCGCGGTGGTGGCGGCCGCCAGCCGTTCCAGATCCTTTTCCAGGCTGATCTTGCGGTTGAAATCCTTGACCAGGCGGCGGCGCCAGACCGGATAGAGGTCGAGCGCGTCGAGCAGCGCATTGAACAACGCCACGTCGCCGGTGCGGATCTCGACGTCGCGGACACCGAAGGCCGCGGTCGCTTCGAGCCCGAGCGCCAACGTCTCGGCGTCGGCCGCGGCACGGTCCTGGCGGCCGAACGATTCGATGCCGGCCTGCAGGAATTCGCTGGCTTGGCCGCTGCGGTAGCGGAACACCGGGCCGAGATAGCTGAACCCGGCCGGCTGGCCGGCACGACCGGAGCTCAGGTAATCGCGCGCCACGGGAATGGTCAGGTCCGGGCGCAGGCACAGCTCCTCGCCGGAGAGGTCCGTGGTCAGGTACAGGCTCTTGCGGATGTCCTCGCCGGAGAGGTCCAGGAACGGCTCGGCCGGCTGCAGGATGGCGGGCTCGGCCCTGACGTAACCGGCCTGCGCGAACGACAACAGCAGCGTATCCGCCCAGGCGGCGGAGCCGGCAGCATTTGAGGTGGCAGTCGCGGTCATAACTGGGTCCATCGTCCCGGTGGAACCGGGCAGGGCAAGGGAAAGGACAGGAATTGCGCAGCCCTTAGCATGGCCCGAAAGCGGTTTCGACCTCCAAAGGATCAATCGCTTAACAGGCGGGCAACGCCGGGATCAGCTGGCATTGCCCCAATCGCCCAGCACCGCCTGTACCAGCGCCAGGGCGGCCACGGCAGCGGTATCGGCCCGCATGATCCGCGGGCCGAGCGCCAGCCGGAGGATCTTGGGCTGCCGCAGCAGCAGGGCCCGCTCTTCTTCGGCAAAGCCGCCCTCGGGGCCGATCAGCACGTCGATCCCCTGTCCGGCCTCGCGGGCGTTCTGCAGGCTTTGAACGGGGTTTTGCACCTCCGCCGCCTCGTCGCAGAAGATCAGCAGGCGGCCCGCAGGGCGCTGACTGAGATACCGCTCCAGCGGCACCGGCTCGGCGACCGTGGCGATGCTCAGGATGCCGCATTGCTCGGCCGCCTCGACCACATTGGCGCGCATCCGCTCGGTGTTGACCCGGGAGGCCTGGGTGAACCGGGTCAGGACCGGCTGCAGGGCGGCGGCGCCCATCTCGATGGCCTTCTGGACCATGTAATCCAGCCGGGCATGCTTGAGCGGGGCGAAAACGTAGGCGACGTCCGGCAGCCCGTCCTGCGGCCGGGTCTGCTGCAGGATCACGAGGCCGTCCGGCCGCTTGCGACCTTCGATGGCGGCCTGCCACTCGCCGTCGCGGCCGTTGAAGGCCAAAACCTCGGCTCCGGCGGCAAGTCGCAGCACATTGCCGAGATAATTGCTCTGGTCGCGGTCGAGCGGGATCCTGGCGTCCTGGGCAAGAGGAGCGTCGACGAACAGGCGGGGAGCGCGAAAATCGTGGGAGGGCATCGTTCAGGGGTCCGATTTGGGGCCGTTCTTAACCGAAAGCAGCCATTCCGGGGGTAAATATTGCCGAAATGGTGCGTCCCCGCGCCGCGCTCTTGCCCTATTCAACGGGTTGTTAAGCGCCGGCGGGAATCGTAAAAACGCGAACACGCTGGTTGCGCTTCAATTGGGAAGACGCTGAACCCCGTAGCTCCTGCCGGAGAGACTATCCTGATGATCCGTCATTTGATGGTTCCGATCACTGCCGCCATGGTCACCCTGAGCACCGCGGGCGCCTATGCGCAAAGCGCCTTCCCGGCGCCGCTGCCGAACCAGGCCGCCACCAGTTCCGCGTTTCCCCCGGTGAACGGCTCGGCGCCGACCGCTTCGGTCGGCACGGCACCGCAATCGTCCTTTCCCGTGAATGGCGCCGCGCCCGTCGGCGGCGCTGGCGCGTTCAGCGCGGCCCCGCCGACCCAGGGCGGCCCTGGCGAGGACTGCATGAAGGCTTTCATTCCTCTGCGCGAGGAAGCCGAGAAGCGCGGCAAGCTGATCAAGGCCGCGAGCGACCGTCATGCGCCGCCGGACGAAGCCTGCAAGCTGATCCGCAATTTCAGCCAGGCTGAGACCAAGATGATCAAGTACATCGAGTCCCACGCCGCCAAATGCGGAATCCCGGCGCAGATCGGCGCGCAGATGAAGGACGGTCACAAGAATACCGAGGCCATGGCGACGAAGGTCTGCAACGTCGCGCAGCAGATGCAGAACCAGCCGCGCGGTCCGGCCGGCCCGTCGCTGAGCGAGGTGCTCGGTTCAGGCTCGGCGCCTGAGGCCAATGCCGGCAAGAAGGGCGGCAGCACCTTCGACACGCTCAACGGCAACGTCCTGACCCGATGATACACGTGCCGCCGATTTGAAGTTCCTACGGTGCTTGCCGCGAGATCCTCATAGGAACTTCAAATCGATAGGCGGCACGTGAATTATAATTTCTTGCTAGTGCCCTTGTAGTTTTCGAAGTTCGTACCGGAATACGCCGCGATGGAATTCGAACTTCGAAAACTGGGCACTAGCACATCCGCCCGCGTTGCCGATTCCACCGGCAACTGGGTCGATACGCTCGCGCCGCCATGGGCGCGGCCTTATTTGCGATTGTCCCGCTTCGATCGTCCGATCGGCTCATGGCTGCTGTTGATGCCGTGCTGGTGGTCGGCGGCGCTCGCGAGCGGCATGGTGCATGACGTCCGCGGCCTGCCGCTCACCATCCTGCTGTTCTTCATCGGCGCCTTCGTGATGCGCGGGGCGGGCTGCACCTGGAACGACATCACCGACCGCGACCTCGATGACAAGGTCGAGCGCACCCGCTCGCGGCCGCTGCCGTCGGGGCAGGTGAGCACGAAGCAGGCGCTGGCTTGGATGGTCGTGCAGGCGCTGATCGGCCTTATCGTGCTGCTGCAGTTCAACCGCTTCGCGATTGCGACCGGCATCGCTTCGCTCCTGATCGTCGCGATCTACCCCTTCATGAAGCGCATCACCTGGTGGCCGCAGATCGTGCTCGGGCTTGCCTTCTCCTGGGGCGCCCTGATGGGATTTGCCGTCACCTTCGGCCGCATCGACGTCACCGCGATGGTGCTCTATGCCGGTGCGATTTCGTGGGTGATCGGCTATGACACGATCTACGCGCATCAGGACGCCGACGACGACGCGCTGATCGGCATCAAGTCCACCGCGCGCCTGTTCGGCGCGCACACGCACCAGGCGCTGATCCTGTTCTACGGGCTCGCTGTGATGCTGATCGGCGTCGCGCTGGCCTCAGGCGATGCGCGCTGGCCGGCTTGGCTCGGGCTGATCGCCTTCGCCGTGCACCTGGCATCGCAGATCGTGCGCTTGCGGATCGACGATCCCGAGCTGTGCAAGCGCCTGTTCTATTCGAACAAATATGCCGGAGCGCTGCTGTTTGCGGGGTTGCTGGTGGACGCGGTGATGCGGGCGGCGTAGCTGCCGTAGGGTGGGCAAAGGCGCCCTTGCGCCGGCCCACGATCTCTCAATGATTGACCAAAAGGTGGGCACGCTTCGCTTTGCCCACCCTACGGCACCTGTGAATTCCGTCTAATTCCTCGCGATGATCTCGCGTTCTTCGCGATGAACCGACAGCTCGCGTGCCATCGCAACACGGCGGCGCATCAGGAATTTCGGACGGCGGGCGCGGATCGCATTGGCGCGGCGGCGGCGGGCTGCGGGCTTGCGTGCACCTTCGTCGAGCTGCGGAAGCGCGAACAGCTCACTCCAGATCGCCAAGGCCTCGACGAGCTCGTCGCCGTCGGCGCCGACGAGCAGCGGAACGGACAGCGAGGGATCGCGATGCACGAGGACGATGGCCTGCGCTTCGTCATTGCCGCGCAGTGCGACGCCTGTGAAGTCGCTGACGCGGACGTTGATCGCCATCTGCATGCCGCGGACGGCACGACGCAGCACGACGCGTTCGCGATGAAGCTCGATCTGCCTGACATGTCCGTCGGCGCGCGGATCGTGCGCATCGAAGCGGACCGGAAGGGAAAGGGGGTCGAGCCGCAGAGAGCGGCTCGACCCGGCGGGAGCGACCCCGCATGTTGCTGTTTGACGCCTCACGGCTTTAGTTCTCCCCGCCGGGATTATGTTCCCGGTCGATGCGAGGACCTTAGCGCGCGGCTTTCCGAAACCGCTTAAAAAGGCTGGTTAACCCACCGTCACTGCTGCTCATGATTGACAAGACCTTGGCGCGCATGATTGACGAGACGTTGCGCCAAAGGTGCGAATCTGAGCTTTTGGCGGGCTGAAAATGCTTGAAGTCCGCGCGATCAGGGCACATCTGTGGGTTCCGGTCCCGAACCCCCGCCCCAACAGGATTTCGTTCGTGAACTCTTCACCATCCGCAAGCTCGACGCTTTCGTCCAAGGATTCCGCCAAGGGGTCAAAGGCCAGCCGCGACCTGTTCGACCAGTCCGCTTTGTCGGATCTGGCGCAGCGGCTGGTGGAGGCGGCCAAGCGCGCCGGCGCGGATGCGGCCGACGCGGTCGCGGTTCGCGGCGTCTCGCAAGGCGTCGAGGTGCGCGACGGACGCGTCGAGGAATCCGAGCGCTCCGAGGGTGACGACGTCGGCCTGCGCGTGCTGGTCGGCCAGCGCCAGGCCGTGGTCTCGACCAACGACGTCAGCGGCGATGCCGTGACCAAGCTTGCCGAACGCGCGGTCGCGATGGCGCGCGTTGCGCCCGACGACAAATATGTCGGGCTCGCCGATCCCGCGCTGCTCGCGCGCGACTTCCCCGATCTCGATCTGCTCGACCCTGATGTGCCCGCCACCAGCGAGCTCGAGCGCCGCGCACTCGCGGCCGAAGCTGCCGCGCTCGCCGTGAAGGGCGTCACCAAATCCGGCGGTGCCTCGGCCTCCGCGGGCATGGGCGGCATGGTGCTGGTCACCTCGACCGGCTTCCACGGCTCCTATTTGCGCTCCAGCCAGGGCATCTCGGCCACCGCCATCTCGGGCGAAGGCACCGGCATGGAACGCGATTACGACTTCACCTCGGCGCCGCATGGCGCCGACCTGCTGTCGCCGGAAATCGTCGGCCGTTCCGCCGGCGAGCGCACCGTGGCGCGCTCCAACCCGCGCAAGGTCGAGACCTGCAAGGTACCTGTCGTATTCGATCCGCGCGTCGCCGGCTCCCTGGTCGGCCATGTCGTCGGCGCCATCAACGGCGCCTCGATCGCGCGCAAGACCAGCTTCCTCAAGGACAAGCTCGGCCAGCAGCTGTTTGCGAAGAACATCCGCATCATCGACGATCCCCTGCGCAAGCGCGGCCTGCGCTCGCAGACCTTCGACGCCGAAGGCGTTGCCGTGAAGAAGATCGCGCTGATCGACGAGGGCGTGCTGACGACCTGGCTGCTCGACTGCGCCACCGCGCGCGAGCTCGGCCTTGCCACCACCGGCCACGCCCATCGCGGCGTCTCCTCTTCGCCCTCGCCCGGGCCGTACAATCTGCATCTCGAGCCCGGCACGCCGACGCCCGCCGAGCTGATCGCCGACATCAAGCAGGGCTTCTACGTCACCGATCTGATCGGCTCCGGCGTGAACGGCGTCACCGGCGATTACAGCCGCGGCGCCTCTGGCTTCTGGATCGAGAACGGCGAGATCACCTATCCCGTCAGCGAGGTGACAATCGCCGGCCATCTGTTCGAGATCTTCAAGTCGATGCAGCCCGCGAACAATCTCGAATTCCGCTACGGCGTCAATGCGCCGACGGTGCGCATCGAGGGATTGACGCTTGGCGGACGTTGAGGCGAACGCCCCGGGCGAAACCATCCTGACGCGCGACGCAGCGCTGCTGCAGGACACGGTGCGCGAGGCGGGTGCACTGGCGCAGTCGATGTTCCGTACCGAACTGAAGAAGTGGACCAAGGGCGCATCCTCGCCGGTTTCCGAAGCCGACATCGCCGTCAACGACCTGCTCGAAGCGCGCCTGCGCAGTGCGACGCCGGATTATGGCTGGCTCTCTGAGGAGAGCGCCGACGATGCGGCGCGGCTGTCGCGGCGGCTGACCTGGATCGTCGATCCCATCGACGGCACGCGCAACTACCTCAATGGCCACGACGATTGGTGCGTCAGCGTCGCGCTGGTCGAGGATGCCGCGCCCGTACTGGCCGCGGTGTTCGCGCCGACGAGCGGTGAGTTCTTCTTCGCTGCACGCGGCCAGGGCACCACGCTCAACGACGTAGCCGTGCAGGCTTCGCCCGGATCCGCGCTCGACTTCTCCCGTGTCGCCGGCCCGAAACCGATGGTCGAGCGGCTCAACAGCTCGGGCGGCGAAATCAAGCTGCATCCGCGAATCGGCTCGCTTGCGCTGCGCCTGTGCCGGGTCGCCCATGGCGCGCTGGATGCGGCTTTTGCGGGGGGCAATAGCCATGATTGGGACCTTGCGGCGGCCGATTTGATCGTGCAGGAAGCCGATGGTAGGATGAGCGACCTCTCCGGAGAACCCATCCTCTATAACCGCCGGGAAGTGGCGCACGGGGTGCTGGTGGCAGCGGGGCGCGATCGTCATGCGGGCATTGTCGCGCATTTTCGAAACCGCCCCTTGGCCTAAAGCGCTTTTCGTCGTGCTCGTCGAACACTGCTTTTGCCGGGCAGCCCGTTAGGAACAGAACTCATGCCAGATAGTGCCCCGCAACAACTGCTTCACCTCGTCATCGGCGGTGAGCTCGTCGATCTCGAGCACAACACCTTCAAGAACCTCGACGATGTCGAGGTCGTCGGCCTCTATCCGAATTATGCGACCGCCCATGCCGCCTGGCGGGCCAAGGCGCAGAGCACGGTCGACAACGCGCAGATGCGCTATTTCATCGTCCACCTCCACCGGTTGCTCGACCCGAATCAAGAACCGGCGCGTTGAAAAAACTGCTTCGCAATACGCTGCGAAGCAGCTTCGTTCAGCGTGCCGTCGGGGTCCTGGCGGCCGAATATCTGCGTCTGGTCTGGCGGACCAACAAATTCACGTTGGATCCGCCCGACGTCTATGCGCAGGTTGAGCCGCAGCTCCCTGCGATCTTCGCGTTCTGGCACGGCCAGCATTTCCTCACGCCCTTCATCAAGAACCAGAACAAGGCTTCCTATCGCGCCAGGGTCCTGATCTCCCGCCACCGCGACGGCGAGTTCAACGCGATCGCCGCCGAGCGGCTCGGCATCGGCACCATCCGCGGTTCCGGCGATCACGGCGGTGCCTTTCACCGCAAGGGCGGGGTTGGCGCCTTCAAGGAAATGGTGCGCACGCTCCAGACCGGTTGTAATGTCGCGCTGACCGCCGATGTCCCCAAGCGCTCGCGCGTGGCCGGGCTCGGCATTATCATGCTGGCACGGGAATCGGGACGGCCGATCATGCCTTTCGCGATGGCGACCAGCCGCTTCGTTCGGCTGAAGAACTGGGACCGCACCACCATCAATTTGCCATTCGGGCGGGGCGCATTTGTCGGCATCAAGGAAATCCACGTTCCCGCAGATGCCGACGCTGCCATGATGGAAGCGCTGCGGCAGGAGCTGGAAGACACGTTGAACGAGGCGACCCGCCGCGCCTATGCGCAACTCGGCCGCCCGGGACCGGAAGATGCCTAATTCGCTGCCCAATTCGTTGCCGATGACGCTGCGGATGTATCAGCGCCTGGCCTCCGGCCTGGTGCCGCTTGCGCCGGCGCTGATCAAGCGGCGGCTGAAGCAGGGCAAGGAGGATCCCGCGCGCGTCGGCGAGCGGCGCGGCCTGTCCCGGGACGTGCGGCCGCATGGTCCGCTGGTCTGGATCCACGGCGCCAGTGTCGGCGAGGTGCTGGCCGCAGCGGGGCTGATCGAGCGCCTGCGCGATCTCAATTTGCGCATCCTGCTCACCTCGGGCACCGTCACCTCGGCCGCCGTGGTCGCAAAGCGGTTTCCGCCCGACGTCATTCATCAATACGTGCCGTATGACTCGCCGCGCTTTGTCGCGCGCTTCCTCGATCATTGGAAGCCGTCGCTGGCGCTGTTCATCGAATCCGATCTGTGGCCGAACCTGATCCTGGCGGGCGCGACGCGCCGGGTGCCGATGGTGCTGATCAACGGGCGGATGTCGCCGCGCTCCTTCCCGCGCTGGCGCCGCATGCAGGGCACCATCTCGGCGCTGCTCTCACGTTTCGACATCTGCCTCGCACAGTCGAAGACCGATGCCGAACGCTTCTCCACGCTCGGCGGCCGCGACGTCGTCACCACGGGTAACCTCAAGCTCGACGTGCCGGCGCCGCCGGCCGATCCCGCCAAGCTTGAGCGGCTGATGGCGATGACGCGCGGGCGCCCCATCATCGTCGCGGCCTCGACCCACCCGGGCGAGGACGAGATGCTGGTCGCGGCACATCGCAGCCTTTCCGGCTTCTTCCCGCAGCTCCTCACCGTGATCGTGCCGCGCCATCCCGACCGCGGCTCGTCGATCGCTGGCTTGATCACGGCATCCGGCCTGAAGCCGGCATTGCGCTCGCGCGAGGAGCTGCCGACCGCGACCACCGACATCTATGTCGCCGACACCATGGGCGAGCTCGGCCTGTTTTACCGGCTGTCGCCGATCGTATTCATGGGCGGATCGCTGATCCGTCATGGCGGGCAGAACCCGATCGAGGCGATCAAGCTCGGTGCCGCGATCGTGCATGGTCCGCACGTCTTCAACTTCGCCGATGTCTATGAGGCGCTCGACGGGAGCGGCGGTGCGCGCCAGGCCGATACGCCGGAGGCGCTGGTCAAGCAGCTCGGCCAGCTGCTGGCCGATCCCACCTTGCGCGACAAGATGCAGCGCGCAGGCAGCGGCGTGGTCGAGGATCTCGGCGGCGCACTCGATCGCACCATGACCGCGCTCGAGCCGTATCTGCTGCAGCTGCGGATCGAGATGGGAGCCGCCAATGCGTGAGCCGGCCTTCTGGTACCGGCCACGTTCTCTCCAGTCGTACGCGTTATGGCCGCTCGGAGCGCTCTACGGCGCGATCACCGAACGACGCATGCTGCGCAAAGGCGTGGATGCCGGCATCCCCGTAATCTGCGTCGGCAATTATCATGTCGGCGGCGCCGGTAAGACGCCGACCGTGCTGGCGCTGACGAAGCTTTTGCGCGAGCTCGGCGAGACACCGGTGGTGCTCAGTCGCGGCTATGGCGGACGGCTGCAGGGCCCGGTCATGGTCGACCGCGCACGCCACACCGCTTCCGACATCGGCGACGAGCCCTTGATGATGGCGCGCGACGTTCCGGTCGCCGTCGCGCGGGACCGCCTCGAGGGTGTCGCGCTCGCCAAATCGCAAGGCGCCACAGTGGTCCTGATGGACGATGGCTTTCAGAACCCGCGCCTGGTCAAGGACACCTCGCTGATCGTGATCGATAGCGAACGCGGCCTCGGCAACGGCAAGGTATTTCCCGCCGGCCCGCTGCGCGCGCCGCTGAAGGCGCAGCTTGCGCGCACCGACGCGCTGGTGTTGATCGGGGACGGCCGCGCCGCCAACGATGTCGCGGCCGAGCTTGCCAAGCGCGACAAACCGGAGCTGCGTGCGCGCCTGAGGCCGGACGCCGGGTCGGTCGCAAGACTGTTGGGCAAGCCGGTGTTCGCATTCGCGGGCATTGGCGATCCCGAACGATTCTTCCGCAGCTTGCGCGCCTGCGGCATCGAGGTCGCGCGCACGCGCGCCTTCGCCGATCATCACATGTTCTCAAACGACGAGATCGCAGCTCTCGCAGCGGAGGCGCAGCGCGAGCAGTACACACTGGTGACGACGGAAAAGGATCTCGCGCGCCTCCGCGGCCGTGAAGGCGTGCCTGATAGCATCGTGCCGTTCGCTGTGCAGCTCGAATTCGATGATCCGGCAGCGCTCCGGCAATTGATCAGCGATCATCTCTACAAGGCGCGCGAGCGGCGGTTCAGCAGGCGATGATCTCGTTGGGTGGGCAAGCTCGTCCGCCGTAGCCAAAGAGCAAAGGATGGAAAAACAATTCATCCATCGCCATGCGGTATTCGACAACTGATCGGGCGACATGTCGCGGCAGATGAATTCTCTTCCGCATGTTGGGGAGTTGATGTAGCCTTCCATGAGAGCCGTCACCGGGACGTGCCGAACTCCCGGAAATCATCGGCGGCGTTTATGCCCACGGCGGGCAGTACCTTCATCATTTCAGATGCAGAGGCCGTAACGATCAGTTCGGAACGGCAGGGAAAATCATTGCCAAAAACCCAGAGGAGAACATGCCATGCATTTTTGCCTCACCGGACAGTACACACCACGCGCTCTCAATGCCATTTTGGAGAATCCCACGACCGATCGCCAGGAAGCGGCACGAAAGCTCATCGAAGCGGCCGGCGGAAAGCTGCTTTCGATGTACAGCGTTGCGGCCGACGGCCCTGGCGTTTTGGTGATTTTCGATGTGCCTGATCCGGGTGCGGCGCCGGCCATTTCCGGCCTGACCGTCACTGCCGGCACCCTGCAGAATGTGAAACTGACCAGGTTGTTCACGCAGGACGAGATTAAGCAGGTCCGCCAGAACGCGGCGAAGCTGCGTTCTTCGTATACCCCGCCCGGAAGCTGACATCCGGACCTAAGCGCGATGCGATGAGGATGAATCGTCATAGCGCTTTAGGTTGTTGTTTAAGCATGATCTTTTCGGAAAACCGCTGCGCACTTTTCCGGATCATGCTTTAGAGCTTCGGTTCTGATTGAAGGTTCAGCAATCAGTCGTGCTCACCACGCCCCAGTGGCCATCAATCCAATAATGGTCAGGCACGAGACGCAGGCCACCACGACGGTATAGCATTCGGGCGTATTCATTGCTCACTCCCAAACTGTTGCCAATTGCTTGGTCACTGCTACGCGGGAGAGATTGCCGGTCGCGGGCCACTTCAATGCGGCAGGCCGAGACCGGTCTGGCGATGTGCGTCCGTCCTCTCATCGTCAACCTGATCCGCAGGATGATGATGCGCTTCGAGAGCTTCGGCGCGTTCAGCTGCGATCAGAAGCTGTTTGCGCATTTCAGCGAGACGGGCACGGCAATATTCACGATAGAGCAAGTCCAATATGGTGGGCATGATCACCCCCATCGCTTGACTTTCGATTTACAGATATTCCACCGTAAATTTTCGAGGTGATGGTAGCCCGCCAGATGGCTCTTCGCTATGAGCCCGTTCACAGACTTCGCCAATTCCAAAGCTCGATGGCCGTTTGGTTGACTTGATTGTCTGTGCGATAAAAAGAACAGGGCTAATTACCTAACGAACACTGTAGCAGCTCTCTGTTTCAACAAGACTTCGTCAAACAACTTAAGGGCGCCGGATCGCAACAAAGAATCCAACCACAGCGCGAAATGACTAACCACGGAGTGCAAGCACTCGTCGATGCAACGCGTATCGACACGGCGGAGATCTTTTCCTCTCCGAGACTCGCAGTTCAGCTGCATGCGGACATCGTCTCATCCCGATGACGCGCGAAAAGCTGCACCGCTCGTGCCACGACGCACTGCTGTGCTTTGCCCACCCTGCAGCAGCCTGCCATTCAGGCGACATTCATCGCAAAACGCCTATCGGTTTCCGACGATCAGGAGACTTCGATGAAACTGCCGTCTGCGACCGTTGCCGCCAGCCTTGTGTGTCTGATCGTTGCCCCCGTGTTCGCGCAAACGCCGCCTGCGGCTTCTCCCGCTGCGCCAACCAGCACGGTGCCGGTTCCCGCGACCAAGCGCGTCACGTGTCTGGCGACGACGGCAAGCCTGAAAGGTCAGGACAAGCGCGATCAGCTGCAGCTCTGCATGGCGCAGGCGCGGCTCGATTGCCTGAAGCAGGCGATCGACCAGAAGGTCGTCGGCGAAGCCAGGAAGAGTTTTATCAAGACTTGCGTGGGCGGCGATGCTCCCGAGCCCCAATAGCCGAACCATGCCAAGAGTTCGATCTCATAGGGTGGGCAAAGCGACTTGTCCGCCGAAGCTCGGAGAGCGAAGGCGGAAGCGTGCCCACGTTGCTCGTCGCGGTCATGAAGAGATGGTGGGCACGGCGCGTTGCGCCTTCGCCCACCCTAGGAGAGCGGAAAGCTCATTGCTGCGGTTTCGGCGCGCCGGGGAAATGCCGCTGCAGCACGGCGGCGGGTGTGGCGTAGGCCTCCTGCAAATCCACGCTCCAGTACTTCAGCTCGTCGAGCGGAATCCGCGTGTCGGTGATGGCACAGCGCACGAAGGTGCCCGGCGAGATCACGCGGAAGTCGCCGTCGAGATATTGCACTTGCGCTTCGCCATGGCCCGAGGGGCCGAACTTGTTCAGCACGGTCGAAAGTCTCCGTGGAAGGCCGCTCCGTGGAAACTGGAGGGCACGATGTGTTGGACGGGATGTAGCATAGATAGGGTGGCTTGTCCGCCCGGTAAACCCACCGGTTTGTGATGTTTTGCCGCCGTTTCCGCGTGATAGTGCTTGGGCGAAGGATCGCTGGTTCCGGCATCTCCTGTGGCAGAGTCCGATGCGCCTTCGACTGACCGCCCTGTTCCTGATGCTGCTGATGTCGGCCGCGCGTGCCGCGCCGGCGCCGCAGCCGGTCGACATTCCGCTGGCGTCCGGCGTGCTGCACGCGCAGCTCTACAAGCCTGAAGGTCTGGGGCCGTTTCCGGCCGTGGTCGCGCTGCACGGCTGCGACGGCCTCAGCAGCCATTCCGATCCCGTGCTGCCGCGCTATCGCGATTGGGCCGAGCGCCTGCTCAGGGCAGGCAATGCCGTGCTATTGCCCGACAGCTACGGCTCGCGCGAGCTCGGGCCGCAATGCCGCGTCAAGGAGATGCACGTCAAGGCGCGGCGTGAGCGCGTCACCGACGTCGCAGCATCGCGCGCCTGGCTGATGAAGCAGTCCTGGGTGGCGCGCGATCGCGTCAGCCTGATGGGCTGGGCCAACGGCGCGAGCGCGCTGCTGTGGGCCGTGCGGCCGCAGAGCGCGGCGCGTGATCTGGGGCCGGATTTCCGCGCCGCGATCGCGTTCTATCCGGACTGCCGGATCTCCGCCGGTCTCGGCTGGAGCACGCGGGTGCCGACCCTGGTGCTGATCGGCGCCAATGACGATGTCTCCTCGCCGCCGGCCTGTCGCCAGATGGTCGAGGGCGCGCATGGCCGCAGCGCGCTTGCACGCATCGTGGTCTATCCCGGCGCCTATCACGATTTCGACCGCGCCAACACGCCGCTGCACGCAGCCGGCGGCAGCAACGATGCCGCCGTGCCCGAGCGCGGCCATCTCGGCACGGATGCCGAGGCGCGCGCGGAGTCGCAAAAGGACGTCGCGCAATGGCTGGCGCGGTGAAGGAAGTCCCGCAGCCCGGATGGAGCGCAGCGCAATCCGGGACAGCGCAGCGCGTGGCACGAACCCGGATTACGCTTTCGCTCCATCCGGGCTACGGGTCTTGCAAAGCGGGGCCGCCCGAGGAACAAATTCAGACGGACAGCCCCGCATCGACCACCGCCCTGCACGGACTTGATGGCCGACCCGGAATCTACGGATCGCACGCGGCGCCGGTTTCAGCACGTGACGGCGCCTTAGTTCGACCACGATGTCGATTAAACGCAGTCCTCATGCGCATCGTCCTCTTCTCCTCCGCACTGGTGGTCTTCACCGTCGCGATCTTCCTGTACGAAGCCCACGCCGGCGCCCCACAGCGCGCGCCGGAGCATTGCGGCTTCTGGACCACGATCGACGCGGGATTGTCGTGCCGCTGAAGTACTCCAATCCATCACCGTCACCCTTGTAAGTCTCGAATCGCTGGATCGGATAGAGTGTCCGGTGCGGTAACGGACGGGAGACCGCTTCATCCAAGGGCTTTGAAGCCCGTACCTCAGCGCGGCGCCCCGTCCGTTGTTCCATTGAACC
>NZ_PTFE01000124.1:0-18426 GCF_002936975.1 Bradyrhizobium sp. AC87j1 | reverse complement strand
GCACGCGTGGAATCCGCCGAGAAGGAGTACACGAGGTTCACGTCCCGGTGGCGGGCAAAGCCGCGACCCCGACGAAGCAAGGCTTCTGCGACATAGGGCTTGTCTACAACATCCGTGTCGGTCGGCTTGCCCGGCCGAGAGAAGTCCAGCGTGACGCCGCGCTGGTAGGCCCACAGGTCAAGATCGCGCGACACGAACTCGCTGCCTTGATCGGCGCGGAGTCGTCACCGGGAATCCCACGTCCTTGCAGGCCCGTTCCAGTATCGCCGCGACATCGGTGCCGCGAAGCTGAACCGTGGCGCCAGCATCGGTGAGAAGCGGGAGAAAATATCGACGATCGTGAGCACGCGCAATTTGTGTCCGGTCGCCAGTTGATTGTGGACGAAATCCATCGCCCAGGTCTCGTTCGATCGTGTCGCCGGCCTGCGATCATCGCGCAGCTTGGCCTTGACCGGCGCTTGGGCGTTCTGTTGCGCAATTGCAGGCCCAATTCGCGATAGATGCGCCGCGTCTTGTTCTGGCCATGGCGCCAGCCTTCACGACGCAGCAGGACGTGAACACGGCGGTAGCCGTAGCGGATGCGAACATGGCAGATCTCCTTGATCTTCTGTTCGAGGGCAGCCTGGCCGGAGCGACGGGACTTGTAGTGGTAGGTCGAGCGGTCAAATTCGAGAGCGTCACAGGCCCTGCGGATCGAGACCTGCCATTCGCTGCGGACCTCGTCGACCAGCTTGCGCTTCCGGCCACGCTTCATAGCTAATGGGATGGTCTGCCCCGCCGAACCCGCGCATACTGCGCGGCGAGTTTTCGACCGAGAAAGGACCAGAAAAATGTTGCGCAACAAGCCTCAGCCTGCCGCTGTCTTCGGCATCGATATCGGAAAGAATGTTTTCCATGTCGTAGCAACAGACGCACGCGGTAGAGTCATTCAAAAAGTAAAGCTCCGCCGCGACACACTTTTGCAGTTCTTCGACGCCGCGCAGCGTACGGCCGTCGCGATGGAGGCTTGCCCAGGCTCCCAATGGCTGGCGCGCAAGTTACAACAGCTCGGGCACGTGGTCCGAGTGATACCTGCGCAGTTCGTGAAGCCCTACGTGAAGTCCAACAAGAACGATATCATCGATGCGGAAGCGATCGCCGAGGCCGCCACCCGACCCGCGATGCGCTTTGTTGAGGTCAAATCGGAAGCCCAGGTCGACATCCAGGCGCTGCACCGCATCCGAGATCAGAAGGTTGGCCTGCGAACTCAGCTCGTCTGCCAAATGCGGGCATTTTGCCTCGAATACGGGATCGCAATCCATCAGGGCATCGGCAAATTCAAAGCCGACTTTCCTCGCGTATTGACCGACGAGGGCAATGATCTGACGCCGATGATGAGGCACACGCTTCGTCGGCTGTTCGAGGACTTCGGACACATCGAAACACCGCATCGCCGAGATCGCTCGTGAAATCGAGGCTTTGGCGGCGAGTGACGAACGAACGCGGCGGCTCATGACTGTTCCCGGGATAGGCCCACTGGTGGCGACGGCATTCGTCGCGAGCGCCGGCAATGCTAATCAGTTCCGAAGGGCCAAGGACCTCGCCGCGTGGCTTGGGTTGGTCCCTCGCGAACACTCAACGGGTGGTAAGACGACTCTCCTCGGGATCAGCAAAAGAGGCAATCACTACCTCAGACGGCTGCTGATTCACGGCGCAAGGTCATGCGTCATGCATCTGAACCGTACTTCCGATCGCCTGGGTTCGTGGTTGACCGGCCTCGAAAAGCGCATGCATACCAACGAGGTCACCGTGGCCCTGGCTGCAAAGATTGCGCGGGTGGCCTGGGTCATCCTTACGCGGCCCGGCTCGACCTACGAGCGGCGCCTTCCCGCATTCCCGTAGGCCCGGGCAGCAGACTGCGAGGTTCGAGTCCTGATGACGAGACAGTTGATCGGCGCCGCGTAAGCCCTTCGCCGAAAACGGGCCAGTGCCCGATTAGCTATCTGGGAACGCGGCGTGCTGATCTCATCATGGCCTGGCTGCAACCGCAGCCCACTCGCGAGAGGCCGGATACATTTACGCAGACTGTCGAAGTCGGATCGCTCAAGAGCCTTGCACAGGCGGGGCAGACCATACATTTCGGCGGATCACGTCCTGCAGCATCTCCTTGTCGAGCGACAGATCGGCGACCAGCTTCTTCAGCTTGGCGTTCTCCTCCTCGAGCTGCTTCAGCCGGCGCATCTCGGTCCCGTCATACTTCTTCTTCCAATTGAAGTAGGTCGCCTGGCTGATCCCGGCCTTGCGGCAGATCTCCGCCACCGCACCCTCGCTGCCCTGCTTCAGGATGAACGCCTTCTGGGCGTCCGAAAACTTTGAGGCCTTCATCGTCGTCGCTCCTCCCAGCCGGGTGGATTTACGCAGCGAAAACTCTAGCCAAAAATGGTCCAGTTTGCCGGCCTCAGATCAGCACCCACCATACCCGTGCTTCAACCTATTTGTCGCCTCCTGGCGCGCCGCGTGTACTTCCGGCTGTAGCGAGATGCCGGCCCGAACTTCCAGTGGGAGAACAGTGCGCCCTGGGAGGGCACTTCGAGAAAGCAGCTGTGGCAATCACTCCTATGGGCACGCCGTCTTGTCGCGTTTGCGCCTGTCTGATTTAAGACGCTTGGTGTGAACTCAACAGCAGCGGCGGCGATTTCACGGCCGCAGCACGAAGAAATTGGTGTTGTTCTCAACGCGAGGCTCGCAAAAGCGTGGCACGCCGATTGCTACGTGTGCGCCGCTGAAGCTGCGGGACTCAGTGATTGGGCCTCCCCGACCTGCTTTCTGTAGCGGCCCAGGCCTCTGGTTTACGAGGGACAATATTCGACTAAGAAAGGGAGAGCGATATGCGCGCGTTCTGTGGTCTTTTCGTTCTGGGTATAATGAGCTTGGCAACGCCGACATATGCGGATTACAAATGCGGCGACGCCCCGTACGCTTTCGCCGAAGAAGATCTGGTCGACGTGTGGATCGGGCCCGTCCCTAGGGGCGCCAGAATCCGCTATGCGGAGGACGAAATCTTCAGACAATTCGAGCGGCATGTTGGCCCCGAAATTCCGAATGAGCTGCCCGAGAAATATCGGCGAGAAGTGCAGCATGTTGAGCTGTCCAACGCTCAGATTTCGACAAGCGTCAACGAGGCGTCGGAATGGCTCAAACGCTACGGAGTTGCGCTGGAGGAGGGACCGGCCAAAGTGTTCCGCTCGTACATCGACCGCGGGCACTACATATTTTCGACATTGATCGAACATCCTCCGGTACCCAATGCGCGGGATTTCGTTGCCTGCAGCATAATTCTTCAGCGAGGAATCATTGTGATGAACGATGATCAAGAGACCCTTTATCTCCGATCATATTTCCACAGTACCGATGGGAAAGGTGCAGCTGTTAACTTTGCTCCAAACGGCGGCCTTCAAATGACTTTCCCATCGAAAGTGGCGTGGTTTCCACTTGAGTTGACCAAATTCATCACCGAGCCTGCGGCATTCGTGGTTCTGGATGTGGCAACCCCAAAACCCGTCAAGCTACGCGCCCCAACCCCATTTAGGCTTGTAGGAGGTCACAAGAAGATCACCTTTGGAGGGCTGGATTTCTACGTGACTAGGATGGAGGCCGTCCTAGAGAGGGGCAAGGAAGCGCCAGACTTCTCCGTTGAGCTGCGGTAGGTGCAGTTTGCGAAGTTGGATCTGGAGACTGGAGCCTCTAGTCTAGCCGGCCACTGCCAACCAATCCTGGTAGCTGCCTCGCGACTTTCCCCAGGATAATTCAGCGCTGATATAAGGACCAATGCGCGGGGTAAGGGAAAATGATCGATAGGCGCGTGCTTTGGTTTTGCCTCGGTCTTGGCCTCTGTGTCTGCCTGGGCGTATGGTTCAATTTGCCGGGTGGGCTGGCCGGTAAGAGCGATGGTGTTCGTACGAGCGACAATCCGCTTATCGACAAGGTCAAATCAACCTGGCGAGCACAGGATGGTGAGACAGCGGAGCAAATCTTCACTAAGGTCTCAAAGGTAGCACACTTCATCCCCAGGGGATGGGAGGTTGGTCAAAAGACCGACTCGGGCGAGCCAGTTATCTTTTCGTGGGCCAAACACCGGGCCGATAAAACAAAGGAAGAGTACACGGTCACGTGGGAGGTGGCGCCCGATGGCACAATGAAAATTGTGGCGCCGTATGCAAAGCCGATGGAACTGGGCTGGCAGGCGTTCGCACTCTCGCTCATTGCGGACGAAGTGACAAACGACGAAAGCGGCGTGAACCGTCACTTGCTGCATCATCCCGCCAACTTCAACTTCGTAACCACCGCGCAGGGCAAGTTAGGCGATCTTCTGCGGCGTGGCCGCTGTTCTATCGGCGAGCCGGTTGGAGTGCATTACTCGCCGATGATAGATGAGCAGCAAACCGCGAAGGGCGGCCTCTGGCGCGTCGAGCTTTCGGTCGACTGCAATGTTCCCGGACCTAGTTATTTCACCCGCGACGGAGTCATCATTTTCGAGAAGCGCGAAGGCCAAAATTGGGAGCCCCAATCGTTCTTTGCCAAGCTTATCGCCACGTATGCACCCGGCTCTTGGTTTGAGCTTGCCGGCCCGAAAGATCAGGAAGCGTTCGAGGCGGACAGGAAGGTGTTGTCAAAATGACGTTCGCTGTCGATACGTCGAGCGTCGACGATGATAAAGGCGTATCCTGTTCAAAGTGTCTGCGCTTCGTGCGGCACGTCTCGATCTCGGCAACCGAGCGCAAGTGGAGTTTGTCGGACGGTTGGGCGAGGCAAGATTGCAGGCCAACACGGTTGCCGCGCTTTGACGTTCCCGCCTGTTGTGATCAATACCTCAAATTGATTAGCCGCTAACGTCTGTGTACAGCGGAGCATTATCGAGTATTGGGCCATAGTAGAGCGCATCGATTATCCAATCCCGCAGGGCGATCGTCTCGCCGAACCGCGATCGCTCCGTCTCCGCAACCCCGCCCAGCTCCGACGGAGCAATCGCCACCGGGCGCGCCACTGGAGAGAAAGAATGGCAGCTTGACAACAGCCCGCAATTAAAGGGCCGATTGACATCCATCGATCCTTTTCGACCGTTCGCCGCTGACGTTGGTTGATGAGGGCTCACTTGCTCGGCCGCCAGTTTGGTCTCTCAACGCAAAAGCCGCCATATGGCGGCTTTTACGTTATGCTTCATCACCTTTGCCGTATCGCCTTTGCTAATAATAACTGCGTGGTTGCCCACGGGTTGCCCAAAAAGTGATAAAGTCTGACTAATCCCGGCTAACTTGAGTACGATTGAACGCCTCCGATTCTTGGCTCTACTTCTAGTTTTTCCTTCTTTTTGGTCCATTTCCAAGCTCAAATCAAAGCTCGCAGATCAGGGTTCGATTCCCCGTAGGGTCACAAGACAAATGATCTGTGTTTCCCGCGCGACGTTAAGATTTCGTCGCTAGAATCAAGCGCATTCTGCCGCAGAGTTGTTTTGACGCGCAACGCTCCTTTGGATCTCTTGCCACCGGTTGCCCGCGGGTTGCCCAGAATCCGTCGCCATCATGGTCTTTGGGTTCAGCATTTCGATGGCTGTCCGGAGCGTGGACGGCGCCACATGGGCGTATCTCATAGTTGTCGTTATGGTGGAGTGTCCCATCAATTCTTTGATTGCCGGGAGTGGCACTCCGCGCATTGCGAGGTGAGAAGCAAACGTATGGCGAAGCGTGTGCCAGCCGATGGTTCTAAACCCAGCCTTCCTACAGAGTTTGCGAATCGCGTAGTGCATTCGGTAGTTAGTGAACGGGCGACCCTCCGAGCCTCGGAACACGTACCCGGTATCCTTTTTACGTCTGTACAGCATCGTGTACACGTCGATGTCGAGCGGTATATGCCGCGTGCGGTTATTCTTTGGGGCGACGAGCGTCTTCCCACGATCATCGTATGAATGTCTCACCGCAACGGTGCGCGTGAGCCAATCGAGAGATGACCACTGAAGGCCCCTGAGTTCTCCTTGCCGCATACCTGTCCGCAGCGCCGTCAGAACCAGTTCGCGCACTAGGCCATTCGCCTGGGAAAGGAGCAACTCACACTCTTCCGGCGAAAGATAATCAATTTCGGGCAACGCACTTTTTGGCCATTTGATCTTCGGTGGCGCTTCCGCAAGCTCTAACCACTCATATGCGGTGAGCAAGCACTTGTTGAGCACCGTCAGGCGATTCGTGATCGTCTTGTTTGTGTATCCCTGCTGAAACTGCTGAGCTTTATAGCGTTCGATGTCATGCCCTTTAATTTGTCCCACCGGCTTGCGACCAAAGAATGGGAGCAGAGACGAAGATAGAATGTACTTCTTCGACAGTTGCTCAGAATACTTGTTGTTCGGTCTTACATAGTCCTCAAACCATTTCACCGCGAACTCGGCAAAGGTCAGGTCCTTCGATCGTAGCGCTCCGATATCTATCGGCTCTCCACGTGCTAGCTTTTGTCGCAAGGTAGCTTCGTACGCCTGCGCACCGGCCTTTGTGTTCTCAGGACTACGTTTTCTATATCGTGTGGAGTTGACCGTGAAATCGACCCACCACGAGTTTCTTATCATTCGTACTGTCATATTCGTTATTTATCGATTGTTTCGGTCCGCTGCCTCGCCAAATACGAAATGACGTCGTGCTTGGCGAAACGAATGCTGCCGCCCACTTTGAGGAAGGAGATGCGTCGCCGCTGTTGCAGGCGTCGCACGCTAGAAGTGGAAATTCTCAGTAGTTCGGCCACTTCAGCGGTGGTCAATAACTCAGCATCGGCTCCGAAACAGTCGGGAATTTTCAAAGAACCATACGGCGTCGGCGAATTATCATCGCCGGCTGGCATCTCGACTCTACCATTGTTAGGAGGTTTGAGCATATGCACATGTTGCGCGCCGACTGGAACGACGGCCAGGCGCGGAGCCGTGACCACAGGAGACGTCCGCGACATCTTGGGCGGGCTTCCGCTGCCAAGCGGAAAGCTGTCGCCCATCTCTTCGGAATGGACCAAGGGCGGGCGTGTAAAGCCGTCGGCTGTCGCCGCATGACGATGAGATACAAGGCGGCCCGCGCGGATGATGCCGGCCTTCGCCAACGCATGAGGGCAATCGCCGAGGTGCGTCGCCGTTTCGGCTGCGGTATCATCTTACGCAACCAGAGCACTAAATGTCATAAATCCGCAATCAAAGCGTGCTACGTAGTTTGGTCCGACAAATTGCCGCTGCTGGTCGGAGTGACGCGCAATGTTTTTTGCTCAGCGATTTGTCGGGATGGGTATTCGCGCATGGGCTACGACACTGCTACGGCGCAGATGCTCCGCAACGTTCTCGATGAAGTGCTTGCTAGCTCCACGTTCATCGAGCAGAGGCAACGCTCTGCGCTGGAGATCGCGGAACGCATCCTTTGGCTTGCCTCACAGGGGGAGCGTGAGGCCGCAAGGATCAAACAGCACTTGCTGAACGAGTTTTTGGCGAGCGGAGCTATAGCGTAAGAGCCGGGAAGGCCGGCTCGATGGTAAGCAGGGCTCCGCGTTTGTGTTCGGACATACGATACCGGGGATCCTAGTAACGCCGGCCGGAGTTCCGAGCTGAATGACAAATGCCGGCCAATCGCCGCTGAAATTGTTTGACGCGGGGCTATGGACATGCAGATCCCATGTGCGCCACTCCGCCCCCCCCCGGAAAAAGAGATCAGTTCGGTGTCATCTCCATATCGCGCGCGCTAGACAAATGCGCCTCGGAGTCATGTTATCTGAACGCAACCAATGCTAGGGCAGCGTACTTACCACCGTTCAGGATCCATAAAAAGCCCTCGCCGTTGGCGAGGGCTGGACAAGCAGTGTCCAAGGCAAATCCGCACTGATCGCGCACTTAACCCTGAGGGTTCGGCAGGCCTTCCGATGTTCCCCGCAACGGAGCTCGTCCTGCTGGAGCATTCTTCCGCAGCGTCTGGACGGGAGGCGGTCATTTCTTGCTCTGTTCAGTACTCGCTTGCCAGCATCAGCGTGAGGACACGCAATGTCCTTTCCGAGTCGCTTGGATCTTCGGAGCCGTGCTGCATCTTCCTGTCGTAGTAGTCGATCTTCCAGAAGAACTTTCGACCCACCAGGTCGAAGCTTCCGAAGTCGTGCTCGCCATGAGGATCGTTTTCCTTTGTAAACCCGGAGAAATCCGCGACCTGACGGAGCGCCTCGGCCTTTACGCAGTCGGGTAGCTCGGCGACTCCGATTGTCATCCTTACCTTGCCGCCGCAGAACGTGCGTCGGAAGGTGTCGTTGAGGAGAGCGATACTATTCATCCTTGCACTCCTCCGCGCCCTCGCTCCTGTAGAGCGTCATGTGACGAGCGCCAATGTATGGACAGTCATCGTCCCATTGTGCGGACCACACGTTGCTCCACTCGCGGTTTAATTCCGCGCGGTGATAGTAGTTACGAACCAGCATCGTCGGCCTCCTAGATCAAGCCGGCGAGCACAAGTGCCGAGACGATTGTCTTGCCACCACATGCCTCGCAGAAGCCCTGGTCCTGATCGGGCTCCATGTCGGCGGTGTTGTTGCACCCCGCCGTCATGCAGATCGCCGGGCTCGCATCTTTCAGGAGAGCTGCCAACAGAAGATCGTCCAGGTCTTGGAAGCCCCTCTGATCGCAAAGCGTCACCAGCTTTTGAACTCTCTGGGCAAGAGAAATGTTGGACATCGTGTCCTCCTCGCTACGAGCATCCGACCCATTCGGGTGCTCGTTCGCGAGGCGGAGCGTGCGTCCACTACTGAGCGAAATTAGAAGATATGCTCAATCGATCGTATGGACGCTCGTCGCGATGCCTCCGCCTCGCCACCGAAACCCGGACACGCATGCAGGTCCCGGATCGCAGGGCGGAACGTGAAAGATCAAATCTGCAACGATTTTCGCGGCTAACGCCAATTGAGTGGAGAGGCGAAATCGTGCTCCTGGGTCACCAGGCCGACGTGACTTAGGAAGGCATTACACCCTCTCTGTAAGTGTGCGTGGAGAGCGAAAATGTCGCTCATGTCACCCGGAGTAACGCGCTTTGCTCGCACCGATTATCGCAACGACAATTGCACCTTTGGGATCAAGGACGAAGACCGCTTCTCGCACGTTTACATCATCGGCAAGACGGGTACCGGAAAGTCGACGTTAATCGAGACGATGGCGCTCCAGGACATTGAGCGCGGACGTGGAATCGCTCTTATCGACCCTCACGGCGACTTGGTGGAGCGCGTCGCAGCTCAAGTTTCGACGAGGCGCGCATCAGACGTAATCTACTTGAACGCGTGCGATCCCTCGCAGCCGTATGGGTACAATCCCCTGCGGCATGTCCGTGAAGATCGGATCGCGCTCGCCGCTTCTGGCTTCATCGAAGTGTTCAAAAAAATGTGGCCGGATGCATGGGGAGTTCGCATGGAGCACATTTTGCGAAATGTGTTGATGGCGCTGCTCGAGCAACCGCACGCCACGATGCACGACGTGCTCCGCATCCTTTCGGACCGAAAGTTCCGCGTCGAGATTGCGCGACACTTGAAGAATGAGACGGTCCGGGCGTTCTTCATAAAAGAGTTTGAGCGTTTCTCGTTTGGCTACCGTGCCGACAGCACAGCGCCGATCCAGAACAAAGTGGGCGCCTTCCTTTCAGATCCATTACTCAACAGACTTCTAACTGCTCCCCAGCATGATCTCCACGTGCGGCAAATCATGGATGAGCGCAAAGTACTACTGGTGAACCTGGCCAAAGGACAAATCGGTGAGGATAGCTCGTCGCTCCTGGGCGGATTGCTGGTCACGACACTCGGGCTTGCTGCGTTTAGTCGCGCCGACCTACCAGAGTATGAACGGCGTCCCTTCTTTGTCTACGTTGACGAGTTTCAAAACTTTACGACGCTCGCCATGGCGAATATGTTTTCAGAGCTTCGCAAGTATCGGGTCGGCTTTACAGTCGCCCACCAATACCTTCATCAGCTTGAACCAGACGTTCGTCATGCCGTTCTCGGAAACGCCGGTACGGTCATTTCCTTTAGGGTTGGTTCAGAGGATGCGACATACCTGGCGCGGGAATTTCAAGGCCGATTTAATGAAGTCGATCTGTTGCAGTTGCCCAACTATCGTATCTACATAAAGCTTATGATCGATGGAGTCCCCTCGGCGGCTTTCAGCGCGACCACGCTGCCTCCGATGAGGCGGTGAGCCTCAGAGGACGGCGAGGAGCTCGCTCGTAGACGGTCGTGTTGGAATTGGCCCGGAGGAAGGAAGACGTAAACCCTTGGCATCGCTGTTAATTCGGCGCTTTATTCCCTGGGTCAGTGGCTTGGACACGGCGTCAGGGGGTGTCTGCAGGGGCGTCTAAGGGCTTGCCAAGGCAGCGCATGCTGGCGCCTCAGTGGCGGTCAACCAACCAGTTCGGCATTGCCGATCGCTTCAACTTCGCTGGTATCGCCGGGGAGTGTTCGGTGCACTGCCAGCTTGATGAGATTGTCGCATGAAGCGCACCTCCTTGCACTGTGTGGGGTGGATTCCGTGGTAGGAATAGGTATGGCTATGGAAGTTGTTGCGAACAGGCCGAACGCCGCGTGTTGAAAGAAAGCCGGCAACTAACCCCCGCGACTATTCGAGCAAAAAGGCGGGCGTTTCACAGCCACTCCAAGAGAAAGCCAAAAGCTAGCCGCCACAACTGAGCGTCTCAACCTCCTGATATAGCCTTCGAAGATGATCGTCGGACACGTCGATGATAGGCTCATACATGAACGAATTCAAATGGATGTTCTCCGGGGTCATCAACATCCCGAGTTCAATGATCGCAATGTTGGCGATTTCCGTCCAGAACTGCTTTTTGTACTCTCTGAGCAGCTTAGGGGGGTGGGCCGAAGTTATGCAGCGAGCAGCTTCTCATCCTTTATTCGTTCGGCCATGAATTGTTCCGCGGCAATTCGCGTGGCTATCGACAAGACGACTTTATTCTCGAAGTTCATACCTTCCGTCGCGTCGAGTCATTCGTTGGCGGCAGTGAAGACGTCCGACAAAACAGAGCCGCCACCATCGGGCAGCGTTAAAGGCGTCAACGTTTGCGAGATTGGCCAACAGCTCTTCGCGCTGCTCAATGTACGATTGGGAGTCGCGCGCCGTGGCATTCTTTTGGATCAGCTTTTCAATTTCTGAAAACTTCTTTCTGAGCGTTGCGTCGTTTGTGATCCCCTCTTTTTCCTTGGAGATGAGGGCCTCCAGGTCCTTCGCCTCGCTTATTTCGAGGCGCGTTCCGGACACGAGGTTTATTGAGTGGTTGGCTTTGAAGAAGCCGTGATCAGCAAGGCTCTCGGCTACCGACGCGACGATTGAAGGCGCATAAGCAACTGTCGGTTCTGCGTGCGGCCCTTCAAGCTCACTAGCTCACTGCGATCGCATGACGATCAAGCCCGTTGCCCACGTCACGAGGGCCGCCTAACATTCATTCCGGCAACGTCGGCCCGACGTAGTTCAACACCGATCGGGACATCCCCCTCCGCCGGTCGCCTTCATGTCCTCCGCTCTCGCTACCAAGAAAGCAACTTAGCCAACATCCGTTGACACCATTGTTAGCGGCCATGGAATCTCTCACCAAGACACAGAAGGTGAGTCAAAACGACTCAGCATCTAAAGGCGCAGCCCTCGCTCTCGTGCGGGTGACCGAGAGGAGCCGTGGCACAAGCCTCTCGGCGCTGTGTGCTGAGGACCTTTGCCAGTTGGCAGGGGGTAAGGGGGAAAGCAACGAGCCGTCGCTACGAGGTCACGTCTCAGATTCGACACCCTGCAAACTATTCCGGCCGGGGGGCGTCACAGGTCATCGTGGAAGCTTTTGTCCAAATGCTGGACTAGTAGCGATGGACCGCGACTTTTCACGGAGGCTGGCAGGCAGCCCTCCCCTGTGATTTGATTAGCGAACACTGAAGGGCTACCTGGAGCCATGTAGGGTTTGGATTTTTTGGCGATGCCTTTGAACAATCACCTCCGCCGATTTTGGGCGGAAAAGCCTTACCACTCTAAAATGGGCAGTGCTGCCGTCACCGCCCCGCCGGATCAAGAGTATCAGCGCGTTTACTACATCACCTCAGCGGAATACGCGCTCAGCAATATCGTCTTTGGCCGCATTAAGGTGGCACGCTTCAGCCAGCTGAATGATCCGTTCGAATTATTGGCGCCGAAGTTTGCGAACTCAGTGCTTCGCAAGTCAATGAGCACGTTCAAACGTGAGTTCGACCAAAAGAACGGCGTCGTTTGCTTCAGTGGCGACTGGGTAGATCCGGTACTGTGGACGCATTATGGCGCCAGGCACACTGGAATCTGCTTAGGCTTCAATGTTAAGCGCGACATCTTGCGAAAGGTGAATTACGTCACCAATAGAATGACTGAGTTTTCGGGCGGCCCGGTCCACGAGGCGCTAGAAGATGCAATTGTTGAAACCAAATTCGCAAGCTGGGGGTACGAAAACGAGCATCGCATCCTTGTGCCGCTCAAGAACTGCACCGAAGAGGGAACATTGCATTTCCTCCCATTCGACGACGAGCTTCAATTAGCCGAAGTTATTATCGGTGCGCAGTCTTCCTTGCTGTCCGAGAGGCTGCGGAAGATTGTTGATAAGCACTACCAGAGAAACGAGGTTACGACTTTCAAGGCCAAGCTGGCGTTGAAGTCCTTCAATATTGTTCCTCTGGAGCCGAGCGTGCCCCCGATTCGGGAGCACTCCGCTTAACCCACGAAAAACCTTGCGCCGCCCCCATCGCCCTTCGCAGAGAGAAAGGACTCGACTGGGGTGATCTACTGGCAAACAACGATGGGATGTGCACGAGGGAAGGGAGAGCCTTGATGGGCGCTGAAAACTACCTTGCTTCCAACCTGAGCCCTCAAAGAACCGTACAGACTGTCCTTGTGAAAAAAGATTTTCTCTCCGCTCGACGACCTCACGAAGCCGGTTGACCACTTTACCTCGCTAACGAGTCCGAACTCACGCGGCGAAAAATGGAAGCACAACTCCTCGCAAGAGTGCACAAGGTCGGTCGCTAGCGGTCTCTGGGTCTTGTCGTGGACGAGACATTTCTCAACGATAGCGGTGAGCGAATTTGAAAGTGGCGCGAACTGCGCTTTTCCAGTCAGGAAATTAGGCCAAACGAGCGGTTGCCTCTTTTCAACGTTTACCGGCACCATCATGCCCTCTCCGAAGGGATAGACTCCGGTCATTAGTCGGAACATGAGCGCTCCAAGGGACCAGATATCAGCTTCGCTTCCGACATGATCTCCCGGCTTTCGAAAAATCATCTCGGGAGCCATATACGGTAGGGCACCCTTGACTGTTCCAGATGTCGAACGTGTCAAGTCTCCGCTCTTTGCGACTTCCTCAAAGAGTTCATCCGCCAGGGTCGCAATGCCGAAATCCGTTATTTTGACGGAAGAGAAGCCCGCGCCCACGAGGATGTTGCTAGGCTTTAGGTCGCGGTGCGCTACCTGAGCATGATGCGATGCTGCTAACCCCTTAGAAATTCGGAGCATCAAATAAGCCGCCAAGTGCGGATCAATTTGAGGAAAGACCTCCAGGGTCGCGGCTTCTAAAGTCGTACCTTCAACGTACTCCTCAATGAGATAGCATGCGTTCCCAACCTCAAAGTAATCAAACGTCTTGGCGACATTGTAATTGTTGATCCGCGCGGACAAGACCGCACTCTGTTTGAATCTCCTATTCGCTTGCCCAGCTTGCGGTGTCTTCAGAGCGACTATCTCACCTGTCAGCTTGTCGTGCGCCCTATAGACATCCTGCATGCCGCCAGAGGCTACGTAAGAAATAATCTCATACCGTGAAGCCAGCTCAGTCCCGGGCCCAATCATGCCATGACCTCTGGATTGGATATGTCGAAAGTAACGAAGGCCCTTGGCGCTGAAGAGCCGATAGTTATAACGCACGCTGACAGCATAGACATGCCTACCGTCGCTCTCGCATTGTTCACGTAAACATCACCCGTGAGGGCAGTAATCTTGAACTCATACCCGTCATACCTGATTGAGAGGCTTCCTTGATTTTGGAAAGCCAGATTGACGGTGCGCTTAGACGCGTTCAGTTCATGAGCGTTTGTCTGTGTTCCCAATCGAGCGCGGTGCTTGTCGCGGAGTAGATCGCGGCCTAAAAGCCTCGCAACCTCCGACATGGAAGGGCGGCTTGCTGGAGAAAGATCGAGACACGCTTCAAGGGTCCGTGCCAACTCTGGATTAAGTGTGGGTTGGGCTGCGATAATTGACCCAGGCACAATTGCTTTTGGCTTCTCGTTGTGCGGCTGAATTCCAAGGAGGGCTAGCGCAGTACGGGCGAACGCAAAGGAGTCGATGGATGATGTAAACGAGATCGTCTTTGTGCCAAAGAGCTCCGGCGCCATGTACCCTACGGTGCCAGCTATACTCTTTGTCTTATCGTCCTTTCCCGCCTCTCTCGCCAACCCAAAGTCAAAAATCTTGATAATTCCGTTGCCGTCACGCCGTATATTCTGAGGCTTGATGTCACGGTGGATTACTCCCGCAGCGTGAATCTCAGAAATTCCTGTAGCGATCTGCCACAATGTTTTTTGATAGTCCTCACCTGGAGGGAACTTGAGCTTGTCCAGGTCGGTGCCGGAGATGTGCTCCAGCACAAGGCAGCGTATATCTTGGCCGTTCCACGTGAACGACACCACGTCCAACAACTGAACGACGTGCTTCGAACGCAGACGTATCAGTGCCTTTTGTTCGTCTAACAGGCGCGGAAGGTCAGATTGCTTGAAGACACGTTTGAGCATCACTTTGCGAGATAGGTTTTTATCCTCGCACTCGTTCAGTTCACCCATTCCTCCCCATGCCGCATTTCCTGTCGGCTCATACCGATTAGCTATCAGCGGCATCCTCACCCTCATCGGAGGAAATCTTGATTTCGAGCTGATCTCCTTGAGCAGCCTTTTTTGATAGCCGGATCTTTCGCTTGGCTCCGGTCCGCGGCTTTGACGTAACCGGTCGGTCCTGCTCTTCGGTTGCTGGCTGGCTGGGCGGAGAATCTGACGCGGGTGGCTTGGTCTCAAGACGTTGCAGATGCAGCTGAGAGTGCCCGCTCCAGACCGTAGGGAGCGAGCCGCCTTCCCGGCCGAGCTTATTCATAAGGTTCGATAGGGTGAGCGCCGCAACGGATGCATTGTCGGGGCCGCCTAACCAACGGGCCAGTGCCAACAGTCGATCAGTGGCGCGGAGCGGTTCTGTTGCGTGAACTAACAGCTGCTCGAATATTTTTTCGTCGAAATAATGGGCGCCGTCCGAAGTTATAAAGAAAGAGTCTGACCCTGGAGGCACATGCTGGATATTGGGAACCAATGATTTGCCAATGCCAATGAACTGAACGAGCCCTCGGTCTGCGCCACCGAACGCCTCTTTTAGATTGTCATCCACTGTTAGACGGCGCAACTTTGTCCACTCGGCGTCTAGCGCGTAAACCCGGCTGTCACCTACGTTGGAGACGTAAACGGAACTGCTGCCTTCAATCAAAATGGCCGATAGCGTAGCCCCGCCGCGACCTTGCCACTGTCTATGGACCGCCTCATTCGCTACGTTAGTCGACATATAGAGTCTGCGTTGGGGCTCTATCTCCGATGCAGCGATCAATGAAGAGAAGAAGGCCGCAATCGTAACGGTCGCGCAGGGCCCACCGTCCTTCATCCCGCCCATGCCGTCGCTGAGGGCGAAGCATACAAACGGCCTTGGCCCATCTGAAACTCGAAGCACAGCTACGCGGTCCTGATTCTCGGTTCGCAGCACGCCTACGTCGCTCGCAATTATCGCCTTATCGTCAAACAGCGTCTGACGCGACCGGTTAAGCACGGTCCCGCGCATCCACTCTGCTAGGAGGGCAAATTGATCAGGAATGGCACTCTCCCGCTAGAGTTGTTGCAAAGTCGATCACATCTTCCCCACAAGTTGCAATGGGCATACGGTTCATTGTGAACTAGGCGGATACCGGCCGCGCTCCACAATATACAATAAACCCAAATAGAATCATACATTTGTAGGGATTACATGGCTCCTCCACTACCGCGCTTGCTGGTCTCCATTCCCACAGGAAATACTCTAGCCCCTAAGTGCGTCTGGTGCCGGCTCAAGGTAGCGGGCCACGCTGTTCGACGATTTTCGTGAATTTTGGCAGGTGTCTCAATGACAATACTTACCCTGACAGCACAGCAAGACCACCTGGAAAAGGTGGCGAAAACCCGCGACCCGATAAAGGCGATTTCTGAGTTTGTCTGGAATGGTTTAGATGCCAATGCGTCGAATGTGGTGGTTAGCTTTGCGTTCAACAGCCTCGGCGGCATCGAATCAATAAGTATTCTCGACGATGGAGTGGGCATAACGCCTGTCCGCGCGAACAAGGATTTTTCCAACCTCGGTGACTCATGGAAAAAGGATGCTTCTCGTCAACGTGGACAGCGGGCCCTACACGGCAAGGAAGGTCGAGGTAGACTCCGTTTCTATTCGCTGGCGCAACACGCGGTTTGGCATTCGACGTTCGAGGCCGATGGAAAGCTATCTGATCTCCGTATTGAAATCCGCTCGGATACCCTCGGACACGCGGCGGTCTCAGACGTGCTGCCGCCCTCGGAAGATCACACGGCTACACGTGTGGTGCTCTCCAATCTGAAGGAAACGTTTGACTGGCTTGCATCAAGGGACGCCTTCTTGCAGCTAAGTACAGTCTTCGCTCCGTACCTCCTGCGATATCCATCCGTTTCGATCTCGTATAATGGCGAGAAGATACGGCCTGCTGATACAATTGCCGCTTCCTACGATTTTCCAACTGAGACGATCGTCTGCCCTCATCGTACAGTCCGTGATTTGACGATTTCAGTAGTTGAGTGGAATTCGCACGTAGAGAGCCGCCGCATACATTTGGGAGGCGAGAACGGGATTGTACTTGGTTCGCAGCCTGCCAACGTGGTTGCACCGGGATTTGAATATTCGGCCTACGCCTATTCCTCTTTCTTCCAAGAGATCGCAGACGCTAATCTTCTTGAGTTGGACGATCTTACTGACCCGGATTTCTCGTACCTAATAACCTACATACGGGACGCACTTACGGATTATTTCCGCCGGAGGCAGGCAGATCGCTCGAAGGGTCTCATCGAAGAGCTTAGGGCGGAAGGAGCGTACCCATACGACGGAGAGCCGCGAGACGAAATCGAAAGAAAAGAACGTCAGGTTTTCGAAATCGCTACTTACGCGGTGTCTTCCTATTCGAGAGATTTTACCAGAGCCGACACCTCGCTGAGGAAAATGACGCTCACCTTCCTCAAAGAGGCCATCAGGCACAATCCTGATTCCCTATCCACAATTTTGCGTGCGGTCGTGAACCTGCCGAAGACGAGACAGGACGAGTTCTCTTCTCTCCTAGAAAAGACCCAGCTCGGAAATATCATTACTGCTTCTAGTTTGATCGCGGACCGCGTGGTGGCGTTGGAGGTCCTGAAGGGGATGGTTTTCAATTCCGACTATCGACACACCACCAGGGAGCGCGGCGAACTCGATGTCGTCATTCGAGATAATACATGGATGTTCGGAGAGCGGTTTCATATAGCGTTGTCGGAGATAGGGCTCACGCGCGTAATGGAGCGAGTATCGCAAGAGCTTGGCAGCAAGCTTCCGAAAAAGCGGGTCAGGAAAGCAGACGGGGCCTCCGCCCGGCTAGATAATTTCTTGGGACGAGTAGTGCCGCACCCTGATCAAACCAAGCGCGAGTTCATGGTGATAGAATTGAAGCGGCCGTCCCTAAGAGTTGGGCGGGCGGAGCTGGACCAATTAGAAGACTATGTAAATGCGCTGATGACTCAGCCAGACTACTCTCACACGGATACACAGTGGACGTTCTTTCTTGTTACGGGAGAATATGATTCTTCCATCGCCCACAGAATAACGCAAAAAGACCGGCCAACTGGCCTATTCCTGAAGTCGGCAAACTCTGAAGTGTGGGTCAAAACCTGGGCTGAGCTCATTCGCGATTGCGACGCGCGGCTCCATTTCATTCAGGACAAACTGCGGGTCGAAGTGTCTGCCGAGGAAATCGATTCGAAGATCGCGGCTCTTCGTGCGTCGGTTTTGAAGGAAGATCGCCCGGTGGCCTCTAGATTTTCTAGGCAACCACGAGGGTCGAAGGCAGCCGACAAACATCAGTAGGAAACTATGGGGAAGAGAGAGCACCCCGCTGTACGGGTCCAGATACGCAACGTCGTGAGAAATCCGTACACAGTCGTCCGTGAAGAAGGCGGGAGAGCGCTGATTTAAGCGATCTTTTGGGCAGGGACAGTTTCGGTGAACGCCCGGATAATGGCACGCAAGAGTTCTGCGAGCCACCGCAGGAGCAGGCCGAAGTTGTAGCCGGC